>CAZDAI010000018.1:0-23030 GCA_964503545.1 uncultured Candidatus Sumerlaeota bacterium | reverse complement strand
GCATGGACGATGTCATTTATGAAGAATTCAAAGGAACCGGAAACATGGAACTGCACCTGGATCGGAAACTGGCTGAAAAAAGAATTTTTCCGGCTATTGATATCAAACGCTCTGGTACACGCAAAGAAGAACTGCTTCTTGATGAAGACGCGATGGAGGCGATCTGGACTTTGCGGCGCATTACCCATCCCCTTGGAACGGTGGAGGCCACAGAGTATTTGTATAACAAGATCAGCAAAACCAAAACCAATCGGGAATTTGTACAAATGATACAGAAGGCTAAGGATTAGGCCACCCGAGAGGCTGCAGAAATATCAGGAAATTCCCCTTGCCTGGTCTGGGGGTATGTGCTATAATGAAATGGTTATACGGCAGGTAGGCCGTTGAATTCGCATGCTAGAAGTGAGGTGTGATCCGTGAAAGAGAAAATTCATCCCCAATATGAAAAAGCGATCGTGGTCTGCGCCTGTGGCGAGAAATTTGAGACCGGGTCGACAAAGAAAGAACTTCGGGTTGAAATATGCTCGAAATGCCATCCTTTTTACACAGGAAAACAGAGAGTAGTCGACAGCGGCGGACGAGTGGAACGATTCAATCGGAAATACGGGATCAAGAGCAAAGAGTAACAGAGCCGCAGGCTCTGTTTTTTTTTGAAGGGAGGGGAAAGGGCATGGCAAAACCTTTGCAGATTGGCGGGCAAGCTGTAATTGAAGGTGTGATGATGCGTGGCCCCGGCCAGTACACAGTGGCCGTCCGCACTCCGGATGGAATGATCACAACCAAAAAGACTGCGCTGACAACCTGGGGGGATCGATGGCCGGTGTTTAAGTTGCCCATTTTTCGCGGCCTGGCAGCACTGGTGGAATCCATGAGCTTAGGGATCAGCACCCTCGTTTATTCGGCTAATCAGGCCGGTGAAGAGGAGGAACAGCTGAGCCGGGGGGAAATGAATCTGACGATACTGGTTGCCTTGGTCATCGGGACCCTGCTGTTTATCATTACCCCGGTCTATCTGACGCGGTTCTTGCGCACAGCCATCCCCAGCAATTTTTTGCTCAATGTCATCGAGTTCTCCATTCGTATTTCTTTCTTCATCTTATATGTTTATCTGGTGTCCCGCATGGAGGACATTCAGCGAGTATTTGCCTACCACGGCGCCGAACACAAGGCGGTTCATGCATATGAAGCCGGCCTGGATCTGACGGTGGAGAATGTACGCAAGCAGTCCACCCTTCATCCGCGCTGCGGCACCAGCTTCATTTTGATCGTTTTTATGGTGAGCATGTTTTTCTTTGTCTGGATCGGCTGGCAGAGTTTTCTCTGGCGAATCGTTTCCAGACTGCTGTTGCTGCCGATTATTGCGGGTGTCTCTTATGAAATCATCCGTGCTGCCGGTCGCAGTCGTTTCTTCCTTCTCCAGTGGTTCTGCAGGCCTGGGATGCTATTGCAGAAACTGACCACCCGGGAGCCGGATGACGGGCAGATAGAAGTGGCAATTCGTGCTTTAGAGGGTGTGATCGGATCAGTGCCCCACAAGGAGATCTGATCTTTGCATATGAAAGAAGGGTGGTTTCGAAATGCTGGATAAACTGGAGTCCATTGTTGAACGATACAAAGAACTGGAAAATTTGCTCAACGACCCTCAGGTGATTTCGCGCCAGAGTGAATGGCAAAAGCACGCCAAAGCACATTCGGCTATGTCAGCAGTGGTAGCAAAATTTGAAGAGTGGAAGACTGTACGGGATGAGTTGGATAATGCACTGGAAATGCTCAGTGAAAAAGTAGACCCGGAGATGAAGTTGTTTCTTGAAGAAGAAATCGCTGACCTTGAGGAGCGGAAAGAAAAACTTGAACTTGAACTGAAGGTCCTTCTTTTACCCAAAGACCCCCGGGATGATAAGAACGTTGTCATGGAGATCCGCGGTGGTGCAGGGGGAGATGAGGCTGCGCTGTTTGCCGGTACTCTCTTTCGTATGTATACTCGTTATGCTGAAGCCCAAGGCTGGAAAGTAGAAGTGCTCAGCGCCAGCCCCACTGAACTGGGCGGATTCAAGGAAATCGTCTTTGTGGTTGAAGGCAACGGAGCTTTCAGCAAACTGAAGTATGAGATGGGAGTCCATCGCGTGCAGCGGATTCCAGCAACTGAATCAGGCGGAAGGATTCATACTTCTACGGTAACGGTGGCAGTACTGCCAGAAGCAGAAGAAGTTGAAGTAAATATCGACCCCAATGAAATCCGCATTGATCTGTTCTGCGCCAGCGGGCCGGGCGGACAGAGCGTTAATACTACCTATTCTGCAGTAAGGATCACGCATCTACCTTCCGGGCTGGTGGTATCCTGCCAGGATGAGAAGTCCCAGCATAAGAATCGGGAAAAAGCCATGCGCGTTCTGCGCGCCCGTTTGCTGGATCTGGCGGAAGAAGAAAACCGGGCGGAGATGGCGGAGGCGCGTAAATCACAGGTAGGCACCGGAGATCGCAGTGAGCGAATCCGTACATACAATTATCCTCAAGGTCGGGTGACAGACCATCGTATCGGTTTGACTCTCCATAAGCTGGAACAGGTTCTCGAAGGTGAGATGGATGAGATTGTAGAGGCGCTGGTTGCAACCGATCAAGCAGAACGACTAAAGAAGGTGGAATAGGATGGCGGATGATCCGCTGACTGCAATACAATTGCTCACGGCTGGAACTGTGCAGCTGCAGGAGAGCGGCATTGCTGCTTCCCGTTGGGAGGCGGAGACGTTGCTCGCCCATGCTGCCGGCTGGACGCGGGCAAAACTGTATCAGAATTTATCCCAACCGGTGACAAATGAAGCCCGGCAGCAATTTTTCAAACTGGTAGCAGACCGTAGTCAGCGTATGCCACTCCAGTATCTGCTAGGCAGCCAGGAGTTTATGGGACTTTCCTTCCATGTGGATGAACGTGTTCTGATTCCCAGACCGGAAACAGAGCTTTTAGTGGAGAGGGTCCTTTTTTTGCTCCAGGGCCGTAAGCAGCCTGTTGTTGCAGATGTAGGAACCGGAAGTGGTGCTATTGCGATCAGCCTGGCTGTTTTTCATCCTACTGTCAAGATTCTGGCGACCGATCTATCTTCTGGGGCACTAGCGGTGGCCCGGGCCAATGCGGCAGAGCACCAGGTATCTGAGCGTATCTGCTTTCGGCAGGGGGACCTTCTGGAGCCACTAAAGGATGCAGTTGGCCCAGGGGGATTCACGGGAATTGTGTCCAATCCGCCGTACATCGCTGATCAAGACATGGAGCGGCTTGAGGCTGAAGTCAAAGATCATGAACCTCGCCTGGCATTGGCTGGTGGGTCAGATGGACTGGATTATTACCGTAGAATCATTGCAGAAGCAGGGGAATATTTATCCGACGGTGGGTTTATTGCCCTGGAAATTGGCTATGATCAGGGAGATGCGATCATGGATATGTTTGAGAACACCAATGGTTTTTTTCCCGCGGTCCTGCAACAGGATTATGCAGGCCGCGATCGGATCGTCTGGGCTGTGAGCAGGCAGGATCCGTAAGGAGGAGCCCGATGAAATCAGAAGCAAAGAATAAGACAATGATATATCATGTGGACCCTCTTAATCCGGAACCTGAGCCAATCGAAGCTGCTGCTGCTGTGATTCGAAGGGGAGGGACAGTGGCTTTTCCCACAGAAACGGTCTACGGACTGGGCGCTAACGCCCTTTCGGCGGAGGCCGTTACAGGGATTTTTCAGGCGAAGGGACGGCCAAGCGATAATCCTTTGATTGTGCATGTTGCAGCCCCAGAAGAGTGCCTGACCCTTGCAGACAATATTCCTCCGGATGCGTATCGTCTGATGGAGCGCTTCTGGCCGGGTCCGCTGACGCTGGTATTGCCCAAAAGAGCATTGATTCCGGATATTGTGACAGCTGGACTAGCCACGGTGGGTATTCGCATGCCCGACCATCCTGTCGCGCTGGCTCTTTTGCGGGCAGCGCAGCGACCCATTGCCGCCCCCAGTGCCAATTTGTCTGGACATCCCAGTCCCACCACAGGGGCGCATGTGATTCATGATCTTAGGGGTCGGGTGGATATCATTCTTGATAGCGGCGAGACGGGTATCGGCCTGGAATCGACAGTGTTGGATCTGACTAGCCCCACTCCCGTCATTTTGCGGCCCGGGGGAGTTACCCGAGAAATGCTGTTGCAGGTACTGGAAAAAGTGGATCAGGCAGCCGAGCTGCTGGCAGATGAGACAATCCCGCGTTCACCCGGGATGAAATACCGGCATTATGCTCCCCAAGCCCCGATGCAGGTCGTGGTGGGGAATCCGGAGAATGTTCAGGAGCAGATCCTTGCTCTTGCCAAGGCCGCGCGCCAGGAGGGAAAATCCGTCGGGATTCTGACTTCAGAAGAAGGGCGCAATCGTTACCCCGGTTTTCTTGTTGCTGTCGGCGGGGGATGCGATCAGCCCGAGATTACAGCACGACGTCTTTATGCGCTGTTGCGCTGGCTGGATGAACAGCAGGTGGATCTGATTCTGGCTGAAGGAGTGAGTCTGGAAGGTCTCGGCAGTGCTATTATGAACCGGCTGTGCAAGGCTGCCGGATACAATATTATCCGAGTGGAGGAAAGGAGTGACGCTTTGTGAACATTCTGATCGTCTGTACAGGGAATACATGCCGCAGCCCCATGGCAGAAGGCTTACTGCGGGCAATGCTGAAGCAGCGCTGGGGTGAGGGGTCCTGCCAGATCATCTCGGCAGGGACAGCGGCAGTAGAAGGCGAACCGGCCGCAGAGCATGCCATCACAATCCTCGGAGAGATAGGCATCGACCTGACAGAGCATCGGGCACGGAGCCTGAATGATGTCCTGATTGAAGGGGCGGATCTGATTCTGGCTATGACCGAGCGACACAAGGATGCCGTGCTGGCAATGGATCCGGAGGCTGCAGGGAAAATTCATGTCCTGGATATGCAAGACCCCTTCGGCATGCCTTTGGCTGTATATCGGGAATGTGCTGAGCAGTTGCAGGAACTCCTAACAGCACTTATTGAAGGGATCGAAAAAGAAGAAGGCTGGCAAGGCAGGAAAAAAAATGCCGGAGAAGAATAAGGATAATGATGCTCAATTATTGACCAAGAGTCCAACATTTCGGGTTCACGATAAAAAGAGAGAGTGTTCATTGTTGGTTTGTCTTTTGCACTGATAGTACATCAATTCGGGGGTGAAAAAATGAAGATTGCAATCGGAAGCGACCACGCGGGATATTCCCTGAAAGAAAAAATCAAGGAGCTGCTGACGGATCTGGAGCTGGACTTCACAGACTTCGGCGCTGTATCCCTGGATGCAGTGGACTACACAGACATCGGCGTCAAGGTGGCCGAAGCTGTAGCCGGCGGCGAATATGATCGGGGAATTCTCATCTGCGGTACAGGAATCGGGATGAGCATCACTGCCAACAAGGTGCGCGGTGTCAGAGCAGCTTTGTGTCATGATCTGTTCTCCTGCCGTTTGTCCCGGGAACACAACGATGCCAATGTACTGGTGATGGGTGAGCGCGTAATCGGTCACGGCCTTGCGCTGGAAATCGTGCATACCTGGCTTCTTTCCGAATTCATCGGCGGTCGGCACACCCGCAGAATTCAAAAGATCCGTGAGCTCGAACAAAACTAGTTTTTCTTGGGGAGGTTATTGAATGGTAGGGCTGAAGAGTCTCGATCCAGATATTTTTGCAGCTATAGAGAAAGAGACCCGGCGGCAGCTGGAGAAAATTGAACTGATCGCTTCGGAGAATTTTGTCAGTCCCGCAGTGCTGGAAGCACAGGGATCCGTTCTCACCAATAAATATGCGGAAGGGTATCCGGGTCGGCGTTATTACGGCGGCTGTGAATATGTTGACATTGCTGAAAGCCTGGCCATCGAGCGAGCCAAAACCATTTTTGGGGCAGAGCACGCCAATGTCCAGCCTCACGCCGGTGCCCAAGCCAATATGGCTGTCTACTTTGCCTTATTGAATCCGGGAGACAAAGTGCTGGGCATGCGTCTGCCCCACGGGGGGCATTTAACCCACGGCAGCCCGGTGAATATATCAGGGAAGTATTTTCACTTCTCATCTTATGGTGTGCGCAAAGACACAGGTCGGCTGGATTATGACGAGCTAGCAGATACTGCACGAAAAGAAAAGCCAAAAATGATTATTGCTGGCGCAAGTGCATATCCGCGCATCATTGATTTTGCAAGAATTGCAGAAATCGCCCAGAAAGTGGGCGCTTACTTTATGGTCGATATGGCTCATATTGCCGGTTTGGTAGCAACGGGACTGCACCCGAATCCCTGCCCCTATGCAGATGTAGTAACCACCACAACCCATAAGACGCTGCGCGGACCGCGAGGGGGCATGGTTCTATGCAAACAAGCCGTGGCTAAAGACATCGACAAGGCTGTTTTCCCAGGCACCCAGGGCGGTCCGCTCATGCATGTGATTGCAGCAAAAGCAGTGGCATTGAAAGAAGCCATGACCCCGGCATTTGCCGATTACCAGAAACAGATTGTAAAAAACGCGCAGACCATGGCGGCCCGTTTGATGTCCAGAGATTTTGAGCTTGTTTCCGGTGGAACTGACAATCACCTGATGCTTATTGACCTGCGCAACAAAGGAATCACAGGCAAAGCCGCAGAGATGGCCCTTGATGCTGTGGGGATTACCGTGAACAAAAATGCGGTGCCCTATGATACAGAGAAACCGGCTATTACCAGCGGCATGCGGATTGGCACGCCGGCTATAACCACCCGGGGCATGAAGGAAACTGAAATGATTGCGATTGCCGATATGATTGCTGATATTGTGGAAGCACCGGAATCAGATGCGGTAAAAGAGCAAGTTCGCGCTGGTGTGAAAGAAATATGCAGTCGATTCGGGCTGTATGCCTGATGTCGACCGAGAAGGACTGATGATGTGATGAGTCAGGTGCACTGGGTTGATCATCCATTAATTCAACACAAAATGACCTTCATCAGGGACAGAGAAACGGGCCCCAAAGAGTTTCGTGAGCTGGTGGAAGAAGTTTCCCTGCTGCTGGCCTATGAAGTCACCCGGGATCTACCCCTTAATGACACAACAATTCAAACCCCCATGGCTGAAACTGTCGGAAGGGTTCTGGCGGGCAAGAAGCTGGGCATCGTGCCCATTTTGCGCGCCGGCTTAGGGATGGTCAGCGGCATGACCCGGCTGATTCCCAACGCGAAGGTTGGCCATTTGGGCATGTACCGGGATCATGATTCATTGAAACCGGTGGAATATTACTGGAAACTGCCGGCTGATGTGGCAGAGCGGGAGATCATTCTTGTCGACCCCATGCTGGCAACAGGTGGTTCTGCTGTGGCAGCGGTGGATTTTCTCAAATCCAAAGGAGTACGAAAACTTAAATTCATGTGTCTAATTGCGGCGCCGGAGGGGATCAAAGCTCTAACGGAGAAGCATCCGGACGTTCCGATTTATACAGCGGCCATTGACAGTCACCTGGATGAACACGGTTACATCATCCCCGGGCTGGGCGATGCCGGCGACCGTCTGTTCGGCACAGAGTAAGAAACCGTTGCATTTTATGAATCAGTCAACCGGAGGGATCAATGATGTCAAGACCTACTTGGGATGAGTATTTTGTTCAAGTGACCCGGGTTGTGGGAACACGATCCACCTGCTTGCGCCGCCAGTTGGGTGCGGTAATTGTTAAAGATAAACGCATTCTTTCAACCGGGTACAACGGTGTCCCAACAGGGTTGGCCCACTGCCTGGACGTGGGTTGTCTGCGCCAGCAGCAAGGCATACCTTCCGGAGAACGCTTCGAATTGTGCCGAGGACTGCATGCTGAACAAAATGCCATTATCCAGGCCGCCTACCACGGCGTCAGCATTCAGGGAGCTGTGATTTACACCCAGGCACAGCCTTGTGTTACCTGCGCGAAGATGATTATTAATTCCGGCATAACCAAGATTATCTATGAACAGGACTATCCTGATGCATTATCACGGCAGCTGCTGGCCGAAGCAGGTGTGGAAATGGTTAAATACGAGGCAGGTGCCGCAAGTGGAAACTAAAACCATTGCGTTACCACGTCTTAATGGCCTTTACCCGACCCTGGAATCAACCGCCTTAAAGCTAATGGAAGAAACAGGCGAGCTGGGCAAGGCCATAGGCTATTACCATGAGAATCAGCTGCGATCTGGTACTGCAGACGATAGTGAGCAACTGCGGCGTGTTACCCGGGAGCTGCTGGATGTGGCCCAGACTGCCATTACGATGATGTTTGTTCTGGAAGAACAGCATGGTGTGGATCTGAATGAATCATTGAGCTTGCACTTGGAAAAACTGATTGAAAAGGGTTACTTGCATCTGGAGTAGCGCCTGAATGGAACTTTCATTCGTGTGTGCCGTCTGTTCCAGATGGATCCGGGCAAAAATATTGACAGACTGGTGGGGGAAGCGTAGAATATACGCAGCGTAAATCCGTCCCTTTCCTAATCCGGATAGCCCGGCAGAGGAGTGAGATCCTTGCATCTTGTCTATTATGCATTTCTGACAGCTTTGCTGATTACCTTTGCGGTGACGCCTCTGGTCAAGCGATGGGCCTTGAAATTGGGTATCATTGATAATCCCGGCGATGAACGCAAAATTCATAAAGAGCCCGTACCTTACCTGGGAGGATTGGCTATCTACCTGGGTTTTTGTGCGTCCGTCCTCTATTTTCTCGGGACCGATGATCCTCAGGTGGCTGGAATCCTCTTTGGGGCAACCGGTTTGATGCTTCTGGGCATGATCGATGATAAGATCAACATTCCTGCGGTTGTCAAACTGCTGGGACAACTGGCAGTGATCAGTACTGCCGTAGTTTTTTTCGATATTCGCATCTGGTGGCTGACCAATCCATTTAACGGCATGATCTATCTCAACGGATTGAGCATTCCCCTGACGATCATCTGGATCGTCGTGGTGGTCAATACGCTGAATCTGATCGACGGGTTGGATGGTCTGGCAGCCGGTGTTTCCTCCATTGCCGCAGCAACACTGCTGCTTTTGGCCTGGCGAGCCGGACAGACTCAGGTAGCTGTGTTGACAGCCGCGTTGATTGGTAGTTCACTGGGCTTTTTACGTTATAACTTCAATCCGGCTCGGATTTTTATGGGGGATTCAGGCAGTATGCTGCTAGGTTTTGTTCTGGCAGCCGTATCAGTGGAGGGCGCGTTAAAAAGCGCGGCCACCATTGCGTTGATTGTACCGATTCTGGCCCTGGGGCTGCCGTTCTTCGACACTTTCTTTGCTGTAATCCGCAGATTGCGCAGCGGCCGACCCATCTATGAAGCAGATCGAAATCATCTGCATCACCGCCTGATGGATCTGGGTATGAGCCAGCGGCATGTGGTGATGCTCCTTTATGGGATCAGTGCCCTGCTGGGGGTCAGCGCCATCGCTATCACCAGCCTGGATGGTTACTGGCCACTGATTCTGATCTGTACCCTCCTGGCTCTGATTTACCTGGGCGCCCGGAAAGTCAATTTGTTTAGTATTCGGCACGAGAAATGATGCTGCATCGGAGGTTTGGGCATGCTGAAAGTAATGACTGTGTTTGGCACACGACCGGAAGCGATCAAAATGGCACCGCTGGTTAGGGAATTGGCTCAAGACAGCGGATCCGTTATCAATCGGGTCGCAGTGACGGCCCAGCACAGGGAAATGCTGGATCAGGTATTGGATTTTTTTCAGATTACCCCCGATTATGACCTGAATATTATGCAATCTCGCCAGACTCTGACAGGCATTACGGTGCGAGTGCTCCAGGGATTGGAAGAAATTCTGTTGGCAGACAAGCCGGATGTGGTTTTGGTGCACGGGGATACTTCCACAACCATGGCAGCTTCCCTGGCGGCTTTTTACCAGCAGATCCCCGTGGGACATGTGGAGGCGGGCTTGCGTACGGGTAATAAATATGCGCCGTACCCGGAAGAGATGAACCGGCGAATTACAGGTGTCATTGCCGATATTCACTTTGCACCCACCCGGGAAGCCCGGGAGAATCTGCTTCGGGAGGGCGTTTCCCCGGCCAGGATATTTGTCACCGGCAACACAGCCATCGATGCTTTGTTGGCAGTGGCAGAACAGGAAGGCGATTTTTCTCTGCCAATCTTGAATCGGTTGCCCTATGATGAGAAAAAAGTCATTGTGGTGGATGCCCACCGGCGGGAAAACCTGGGGAAACCCATGGAAAATATCTGCCGGGCACTGGCTGCCCTGGCAAGTGAGCATCATGAACTGGAAATCATTTTTTCGGTCCACCGGAATCCGGCTGTGGCAGAGCCGGTGGCAGCGATTTTAGGAAATCTTCCTCGCGTTCATCTGGTCAGTCCTTTGGAATATGTGGAATGGGCCCGGCTGATGAAGAAGTCATGGCTGGTCATCTCTGATTCCGGAGGTTTGCAAGAGGAAGCACCGGCCCTGGGTAAACCGGTATTGCTGCTGCGGGATACCACGGAGCGGCCAGAAGCGCTGAAAGCCGGAACCGTATGGATGGTGGGCACTGAAACCGAAACGATCCGCTTGGCTGTAAAAGAACTGTTGTTGCAGCCGGAGCGTTATGATAAAATGGCACAAGCAATTAATCCTTACGGAGATGGACAGGCTTCCCGGCGTATTCGGGAGGCACTGCTCTATAGTTTTCAGCGGCGGACCCAGCCTCCGGATGAATTTTGCGGACCGGACATCGCTGCAACATCAAGCAGGCAGGAGGAGACACATTGGAGAAAATAATTGTGACGGGCGGCAATAAACTCTATGGATCTGTACGCATCAGTTCGGCCAAGAATGCAGTGCTGCCGGTAATTGCCGCATCACTGCTGGCGGAAGGAAAATGCACCCTGGAGGGAGTGTCGCCTCTGGAGGATGTGCGGACCATCTGTGCAGTGCTTCGTTCCCTGGGATCCCGGGTGGAGCTTTTGGATGACGGGACCATTGAAATACTGGCAGGCATGGATTCCCAAGAAGAGCCACCTTATGATATGGTGCGGCGGATGCGTGCATCGTTTCTGGTGATGGGCCCAATGCTGGCCCGTACCCGCAAAGCGCGGATTTCCCTCCCGGGGGGCTGTGCCATTGGCACGCGTCCCATTGATCTCCACTTAAAAGGCTTTACTGCCATGGGGGCAAAAATTACCATTGGCCATGGATATATTGAAGCAGCGGCAGATCATCTTACAGGTGCCAATATCTACCTGGACTTCCCCAGTGTGGGAGCCACAGAAAACATCATGATGGCCGCTACTTTGGCTGCAGGAACCACTATTTTGGAAAATGCGGCTGAAGAACCGGAGATTGTCGACCTGGCCAACTATCTAAATGCCATGGGAGCCAGAATCCGTGGTGCCGGTACGAATATATTGAAGATCGAAGGGGTGGAAGGGCTTTCCGGAACCACCTACTCTGTGATACCTGACCGGATTGAAGCAGGCACCTATATGGTGGCAGCGGCCATGGCCGGTGGCAAAGTGACACTGGAGAATGTTCTTGGGGATCACTTAAAGCCGGTGATCGCGAAACTGCGTGAGACCGGTGTGGAAATCATTGAGGAAAACGGCAGCCTGACTGTCGTCAGCGACGGGCAGATCCATGCAGTGGATGTTAAAACCCTGCCGTATCCGGGATTCCCAACGGACATGCAGGCGCAGATGATGGCCTTGATGACCATCGCCCGGGGAACCAGTGTCATAACAGAAACTGTATTTGAGAACCGGTTCATGCATGTGGATGAGCTCAAACGCATGGGTGCAGACATTCGTATAGAAGGCCGCAGTGCGGTGATTCGCGGTGTGGATGGTTTGACAGGCGCCCAGGTGAATGCCACTGATTTGCGTGCCGGGGCCGCTCTGATTACTGCTGGACTGATTGCTGAGGGTGAGACACTGATCGCCGGCACACAGCATATTGACCGAGGATATGTGGACATTGAAAACAAATTCCGGGCTTTGGGTGCGGATATTTACCGGGTTGCAGAATAAATTAAACAGGATGATGGACGAATGCTCCGCCATTGATAAAAGAAAGAGTCTGCCTGACGGCAGACTCTTCTGTTTGACGGGTTTTTCGCATCGAGCCGATAATGGGCGTTTTGTTAGAAGCGCAGTGACAGACAGCTCAAGCCGCCGTCGACTTTTCGAAACTCAGAAGTATCCAGTTCAATGACCTGAAAGCCTGCTGCCAGGATCTGGTTCCGTGTTTTTGGGAAGCCGGCGGCTACCAGGACATAATCGTTGACACGGATGCAATTGGCAGCGTATTCTTCTTCCGGCGGTACATGAATCTCCCGGCGCTCCTGCCAGGCAGGATGGTTTTGAAATTCTCCAGCAGTGACAAATACTCCGTCTTCTAAGTACACCACGCCGGATTTTAGATGAAACATTTCTTTTAAGGGAACGGTTTCCCCGGTGTAGCCGTATTCTGTCAGGATGCGGATCAACTGCTGGGCGCCTTCTAGGTTTGTCCGGGTTGATAACCCGATGAAAAAATGGTCGGCTACGCGCATCACATCGCCCCCTTCCAAGGTGCCGGGTGCTTCGATGGCGGGGAGCGTATCATAGAAACCGGTCAAAGCTTCGCGAATGCTGTGGATTTCACCGCGCCGGGTCGGTGCTCCGGGGCGGGTAATGATCCCGCAGCGTTCAGTCAGTACAGCAGGATCCTCCACAAAACAGCTGTCCGGGTAGGCCTCATCGGCTGGCAGAACGGTTACGGTCAAGCCGCATTTTTCCAGAGCTCGGATGTATTCTTGATGCTGTTCCCGCGCTTTTTCCGGATCCGGCTGGCCCAGACTGACCGTGGTCAGTCCCTGGGTGAGTGAATTTCCGGGAATCCGGACAATGGCACGTGTAAACATACAGACCACCTCCTGCTCCAATGATTCTGTGCAACCTGCAAGATTCCTCCTGGGCTTAGGTGGCAGCTGCCTGGAGGCATCTGCGGATATGTTGAATATCACCAAAGATTTTCTCGGCCAGAGCGGGCTTGTTCATGGTATATAAATGAATACCATCAGCACCGCTGCTGATCAGATCGATAATCTGTTCGGTGGCATAGGCTTCACCCGCCTGGCGCAAAGCCTGAGGGTGATGTTCGTAGCGATCCAGGATACGCTGAAACTTGGCTGGGAATGCCGTCCGGCTCAGACTGAGGATGCGTTCAATCTGCCGACGACTGGTTACCGGCATGATGCCGGCCAGCACCGGCTGCTCAATGCCGGCTTTGCGGGCAGCATCCATGAAACGGTAAAAGCGTTCGTTGTCAAAAAACAGCTGGGTAATGAGAAAGTCTACGCCTGCATCCACTTTGGCTTTCAGATGCACCAGATCCTGCTTAGGAGAGGGGCAGTCCATATGGCCTTCGGGGTAGGCAGCGGCGCCGATTTCCAGCTGGGGGTAATGTTGACGCAAAAAAGCAATGAGCTGGGCTGCGTAGGGAAAATGGCGGGTGGCTGCTTTGGGATCGTGTCCCTCGGGCACATCGCCCCGCAGGGCCAGCACAGAACAAACGCCACTCTTTTTAAGGCGTGCAATCACTTTTCCGATGGAATCCGGGCTCTCTCCCACACAGGTTAAATGGGCCAAAGCTGGAATTTCCAGCCCATTGACGATTGCATCCGCTATCTCTGCAGTAAACCCCTTGGTGCTTCCTCCGGCGCCGTAGGTAACGCTGATAAAATCGGGGCGGAGCGCGCCTAGAGCTGTGATGGTCTGGTAAATGGTCTGCGGATCGCTGTCACGTTTGGGTGGAAAGACTTCAACGGACAGGCAGGTACGGCTTTGAATCTGCTTTAGGATGGTCATAATGGTCACCTCGCAATGATATGGTCTAGGCCAGATAAATATGGCCTTTGATGCCAACCTTCTGTTCGATCAATATGACTGCGCCTTCCACACCGGGAATGGCACAGGCATAATGGAGACCGTCAGCAATGTCTTCTGCACTTTGGATCCGGTTGGCCACAGCAGTGGCCGCTGCGTCGGCTAATATGGCATCTTCAGCAACAATGGCGACGGCATCTGCTTTCCCAAAGCTGAGGGAATGTCCCACCGTCCCACTGGAAGTGCAGATTCCATAGGGGCGGCCGCCGGCCAGGGCCAGGGTCAGTTTATTGGACAGTAAAGATGGGCCGCCATAGATGGTGGCCAGACGCTCCCTCTGGGAGTGGAGGAAAATGTCGCCGCCGTTTTCTACAATAATTTCCGGTGCGGCATCCGTTACATCCCAGGCGACATGCTGGGCAATGGCCCCTGCCACGGCTGCCATGGGGCCAACACCGGTGGTGGCAGCTGCCTGAAGCATGGCTGCAATGATGGGGGGTGCTGTCGGATCCAGGGGCAACGGCTCCAGGCTCACGGCAAACTCCGGGTGCCTGCGGATATATTCTTGCAGAATCCTCCGGTGGGCCTGCAGCGAGCGGCGGATGGGCGCTGTCACATCCACAGGGCTGTAAACCTGCAAATCCGATTCCTGTTCCACAATATTCCACTGCTGCAAGCCGGAGGCGGACACCGTCTGGCGATAGGTGCGTTCCTGGTACATTATCCTGCCACCTCTTTCAGTGCCTTGCACGGACAGACCGGTAGGCAGCTTAGGCAATGGCTGCAGATTTCGCTCGTAAAATGCAGTTTGTCCTGTTCGTCCAGGCAAAGAGCCTGGGTGGGGCAGTGGGCTGTACAGGCCCCGCAGTGCACACATGCTTGCTGATCCAAAATGATCATTGGCCGGCCAGCTCCTTTCTTTTCCAGGGTGCGGATTCTTTCGCAGGTTGCAGTGGCGCCACGGGTTCACTGAGCAAAAAACGCCCCTGCTGGATCCACTCTTTCAATAAGTCGGCAATCTCTCTGGCTTTGGCCAGGCTGGAAAGTGGAGCGGTAGGAATTGCTTTTCCCTCAATTTCTACTCGGCCGCTACGCAGTTGGGCGTAGGTGAAACTACCGAGGGACGGACGCTTCAGGGCAGGCACACTGTAGTCTGATACACTGGTGCTGATCTCCTCATTACTCGCAGCAAGCTGATGCATTAAATCCTCATCCAGAACCGGGATCGGGATGCCGATGCCCACATAAAGAGATACACCGTAACGGGTCATAACAGCCGGGGCGATAAAACGGGAGTCCATATCCTTCAGCGGTCCTGTGACAGCCAGTGCAGCACCGGGTGTGGTGGGAATGCCCCGCTCATTAACCGGTCTGTCAAAACGCGCCTGGGTTCCTGCTCCGACTGCGTAGCCAACTGCACCGGCTAAAAAAAGACGCGTGCCGATTCCGATGGTTCGTAGCTGGGGATCTTTCAGCAGGGGCGAGAGCTCGCCGGAGGTTGCATAGTGAATATTGCCCATCTGCGGCTTCAGTACACCCATGTAGGTGTACAGGGTTCGGTCGGATGTATTGACAGCTGCCCCGTAGTTCTGATAAGCATTGCGGGGGTTGAACAGGAAGGCATCTGGCAGATCCGCTAGGCGAATCTTCCGCCGCGTCTGGCGGCGGGGGTAACAATCGGTGCCGGGGGAGGTGGCTTCTAGTTCAACTTCTTTCCCGGCAATCAGGTCGCAGATCACATGGGCTCCCCCATAGGAGGACCTTTTTGGGGCTGTTTCAGTAGCGCCTAGATAGGCATCGACAGCGGCAATGCCCGCATACGCTGACACCTTGTTGAGTTTGACTTTCGCCATGCGGATCGGTGGATCCGAATGCCCGAAATTTAAAAATGCACCGGATGAGCACATGGGGCTGAAGGTGCCGGTGGTGACTACATCCACCTGCCGGGTGGTGGCTGCTACACCTTGGCTGCGAACTAATCGGACCACCTCTTCTGCGGTCATGACGACGGCTTCACCTTTTTGGATCCGGGCATTGATTTGTGCAACTGTTTTTTTCATGGTACGACCTCCCTCATGGGTACAAGGGTTTCATCTGCAGGAAAATATAAAAGCTGCTTTTCCAAGGAAAAGCAGCCTATCCGCATCGTAAAAACCACGCAACAGATGAAGCCCTTGTCCTTATCTCTCAGAATGGTCTTCTTCACCATCCTGCAGGAATTGACACCGTTTCATTCGAATGGGAATGTCGGTTGTCGGGCTTCATAGGGCCAGTCCCTCCGCCGCTCTGGATAAGTCAATGGTCCAGAATTATGAAATTAAGCACTAGTATACAGAGTGCTGCAGCAATTGTCAATAGACAAAAAAAAGTGTTATGGTTGTACTGCTATACCGAAAATTTAAAGAAAATTGAAATAGTAACTTCCACCCGCCAAGAAGGTATAGTGGAAGTAACTTCTGCAAGGAGAATGGCAGCAACAGTATTTGCTAGCTGGAAGTTACCTTTTCAATTGACTTTATTCTTTGAAAATGTCACCGCGCAATTGACTTGATAATTCTCACGATGAGGTTGGCGAGAATACCAACGAATACAGAACGGATCAGGCGGTGAAAAATTTATATCGAAAAAGCCTCCGGTGGGGCGTACCGGAGGCATCGAATCGGTTATTCAATGGCAATCTGTTTTGCGTGCTTGCCAATTTCTTTTTTTGGGACGGTAATGTAGAGAACCCCGTCGGTGCAGCGGGCAGTGATGTGTTCTTCATCCATGTCTGCCAGATGTATGGAGCGCTCCATGGAGCCGAAGCGTCGTTCTCTGTGGATGTAGTCACCTTTACTCTCGTCGGTTACTTCCTCGCGGCGGACGCTGATACGCAGCCGTTCATTGGCAGCTTCAACGCTTATTTCATCTTTGCTGACACCGGGGAGCTCCGCTTCAATCCGATATTCCTGATCATCTTCTTTGACATCCAGGCGGAATGAATCGCGCCAGGGGCTTCTTTGGGGAGCAAGGTCGCTGAAAAAGTCATCCAGCAGACTGTAAAAGTCGTCGGAACGATTGCTGCCCAGCAGAGAGCGGCCCCGGTGAAAGGGTACTAAACCAGGCATTTCAGACACCTCCCGAAAAATTATCTCTTTAGCACTCGCGCCCCTAAAGTGCTAATTCCATTGTACGAATCTGCAGTGGATCTGTCAAGAATTTCAGGCCACGTCGCAGGACCGAATCATTCGCGTGCATTATGGAAATTTCTGTTGAATCTGGCTTGTTGTTGGCGGACAGAAAGAGTGGTAAAATGGTTACAGTTAACAGAGAGGAGCGATGTGAGCCAATGAATGACAGCAACATTCTCTGGGTACCGGATGAGGATGATCGACCGGAAATGTTTGTCGGTGCGGTTCTCGACTGGCTGCCGATTATGGTTTGGCAAGGCACGGCAGATGGGCAGCACTGGTTCCATAACCGCACGTGGCTGGAATATACCGGACGGCCTGCCGAACAGGAGGTTGGGCTGGGCTGGTTGGATAATGTTCATCCGGATGACCGGAAAAGCTTGACAGAACCGCTGTCTGCGCCTGCAGATCCGGATCAGCTCCAGGTGCGGGAATACAGATTGCGTCATTCAGCCCACGACTATCGCTGGATACGGGAAGAAATTCGCCAGGTCCCCATAGGGTCAAGTCGCTCCCCGGTGCTGTTAGCCTGTTGTTATGACATACAGGGGGATCGGGACCGCACCGAGAGACAGGAGGCAATCTGGCAGGATACTGAAACCAATCGTCAATGGCTGGAAGTTACCTTGGCCAGCATTGCCGATGGGGTCATTACCACAGATATCAAGGGCAGGGTAACCTATTTGAATCCGGTTGCCGAACAGATGACGGGCTTTTCCAGTATGGATGCCCGGGGGCGACGAGTAGATGATGTTTTCTCCATTACCAGTGAGATTACAGGCAAACCGGTAGAAGTGCCGGTACATCGCGTGATCGCTGAAGGGTGCATTGTGGGTCTTGCTAATCATACCGAACTTACAGCTCTCGATGGCAGCCGGCGGCCCATTGCTGATTCAGCTGCTCCGATTCGCTCTCGGAGCGGTGAAATCCTCGGTGTGGTGATGGTATTTCAGGATATGAGCTATCGCAAAGAAACAGAAGCCAGGATCGCCAGCCTCCTGGCTGACTATGAGCAGATTTTCATTGGGGTTGGTCATCCTCTTTTCCTGGTGGATGTGGAGCCAGGGCCGGTATTCCGTTACCGGCGCTTTAATCCGGCCAACGAAACACTGGTAGGCATGACGACTAGTGATATTCTCGGACGCACGCCGGTCGAGATATTTGGACAAGAAATCGGCGGCGATATTCACAAGCGATTTCACGAATGTGTGACGCGAGGTAAACCTTATACATATATCACACGCCGGGAATTTGCCGCTGGTCTGGTTGTCCAGCGGGTGCAGCTCAATCCGGTCATGGAGGATGGACAGGTGGTTCAGCTGGTCGGATCGGCCATGGATCTGACGGATCAGACCTTGATGGAAGAGGCGCTGCGGGACAGTGAGATGCGTTTCCGTTCCCTCTTCGACAATCTGGAAGACATGGCGTGTGTCTACCGATTCAATCCAGACTGGCCATCGGGTCCCTTTGTGGAAGTGAATGAGACCATGCAGGAGATTTTAGGGTACAGCCGATCAGAACTGTTAGCCATGGGTCCGGCTGATCTGGATCCGGAAGATGATATGGCTACGGCCTATGGTAAAGCAAAAAGGGAACTAAAAGACAAGGGGCGTGCAGAGTTCAATGTGACGCTGCGGACCGCAAAGGGGCAGTTGATTCCGGCTGAAGTCCGGGCAACCCTGATCAATTATCAGGGGGAAGAATGCGTACTGGCAACTTTACGAGATATTACCGAAAGAAAGCAATGGGAAGCACGGTTGCAGCACCACCTGGAAATTGAACAGGCCATCACCCGGGTACTGAATCTGCTTATTCGCCGGGACAAGGTGGACTTTGACCGGATTTGTGCTATCTTAGGAGAGGCAGTGGACTGCAGCACCACATTTATGTACCTGATGGATGATGATGAGGTGCTCTCTAGAAAAATTGCCCAGTGGACGGCGCCCCATGTTCAGACGATTTTACCGGTGGGCCGCTACGTGGATACCCGAAAGATGACCTGGTACCCCAGAATCTTGCGGGAAGAAGGCGTCATCGTCATGTGCGATGTGAGTAACATGCCCCCGGAAGCTGCAGCCGAGCGTGAAGATCTGGAATCAGGCTCCATTCGGGCGTTGCTCAATGTGGCTTTTTTTGCCCGGGACGGAAGGATGCTGGGCTATTTCGGCTTTACCGACCATCGGGGAACGCGGCAATGGCGCAGTGAAGACATCGAACTACTGCGCAGTGTAGCAGAAGTCATGGGCATCCATTTTGATCAGAGAGAAGCAGAGGCAAAAATCCGCCATATCAGTTTTCATGACCAGGTCACGGGTCTTTTTAACCGAGCTTATTTTGAGGAAGAACTTGAGCGGCTAGACACGGCGCGGCAGCTGCCTTTAAGCATTCTCATCGGTGATGTTAACGGTTTGAAACTGATCAATGACGCCTTTGGCCACAGCGAGGGCGACCGATTTCTCGCCCGGATTGCCAAAACTTTGCAGCGGGTTTGCCGCCAGGAAGACCTGGTGGCACGCTGGGGCGGGGATGAATTCATTATTCTGCTGCCCCAGACTGATGAAAAAGCCGCGGAAGCACTGATCGACAGAATCCGCAGTGCCCAGGCCGAAGATGATGATGAACTGCTGATGGTAAGCATGGCTTTGGGTGTAGCGACCAAAACCCAACCAGATCAGCCCGTGGACCGGGTGATCCGGGAAGCGGAAAACCGGATGTATCAGAACAAGCTGCTGGAAAGCCAATCGTTTCGCTCAGCCGTCATATCTTCTTTAGAAAGCACCCTTTGGGAGCGTAGTAATGAAACTGAAGAACATACGCGCAGGATGCAGATCTGGGCCGTGCGTCTGGGCCGCAAAATGGGACTCAGCGAAAATCGCCAGGATGAACTGCGCCTGCTTACTTCCTTGCACGATATCGGCAAGATTGCCATTCCTGACCATATCCTCAATAAGCCGGGTCCTTTGAGCGCAGAAGAGTGGGTTATCATGAAGCGCCATGCAGAAATCGGCTATCGGATCGCCAGTGCTTCCAGTGACTTACTGCCCATAGCCAATGGTATTCTCACCCATCACGAATGGTGGGACGGGAGTGGCTATCCCCAGGGACTGGTGGGGGAAGAAATCCCCGTGACAGCGCGGATTGTTGCGGTGGTGGATGCCTACGATGTGATGCGCCATGATCGGCCTTACCGCAAGGCACTCAGTCATGAGGAGGCTGTCGGAGAATTGCAAAGAGGTGCCGGATCCCAGTTTGATCCGCAGATTGTGGCTCTGTTTCTGGCGATGTTGGCTGAAAGCAGTGAAGAGACGGGAGAGGACTAAGATAAAGAAGCGCGCAAATACAGTGCTGTGCAAGGATATTTCCTTAAAAAAGCGGAATATTTGCGAATTTTCTGAGAATGAGCAGGAACTGTTTGTACATTGTCGAATAACAGAAAACGCTGTCGAGAAAGCTGACGGGAGGTGCAGAAGGTGAAAGCAGCAACCGATATCGGAATTGATCTGGGAACCGCTACGATTCTGGTCTATGTCAGAGGCCAGGGTGTTGTGCTGCGGGAACCTTCTGTGGTGGCCATCGAAAAGGACTCCCGTAAAATCATTGCCATTGGCACCGAAGCCCAGCGCATGGTGGGACGGACACCGGGCAGCATTGTGGCTATTCGTCCTCTACGCGATGGTGTGATTGCCGATTACGCTGTAACGGAAGCTATGCTGAAGTATTTTATCCGCAAAGTCAGCGGGCAGCGAGCACTGTTCAAACCTCGGGTGATTGTCTGTGCCCCTTCAGGTGTGAATTCTGTGGAGAAAAAAGCCATTCTGGATGCAGCCGCACAAGTTGGTGCCCGCCGAACCGAAATCATTGAAGAACCCTTGGCGGCAGCCCTGGGGGCGGGTCTGGACATTACCCAGCCCAGCGGCCATATGATCATGGACATTGGCGGCGGCACAACGGATGCAGCGGTGATCTCTTTGGGTGGTATTGTGGTCAGTGAGTCTGTGCGTATGGGCGGCGATAAGATGGATGAAGCCATTATCCGCCATCTGCGTTTGGAACACAATCTTCTGATTGGGGAACGCACAGCGGAAGAAGTGAAAATCCAGATCGGATCTGCGGTGCCGGGCCTGCGTCAGGCTACACACGAATTGCGGGGGCGGGATCTGGTCAGCGGTTTACCCAAGACGGTTACCGTCACTTCCGACGAAATCTGCCAAGCGCTCCAGGAACCCCTGGAGGCGATGGTAAGGATCGTGAAGAATGTGCTGGAGAGAACACCGCCGGAACTGGCGGGGGATATCTCCGAAAAAGGGCTGGTAATGACCGGCGGCGGTGCCCTGCTCTTCGGCCTGGATGTGTTGCTGGCCAGAGAAACCGGCGTTACGGCAGTAATCGCAGAAGACCCGGTGTCTTGTGTTGCACTAGGTACCGGACGAGCACTGGAAGAGTTTGCTGCCATAGACAGTCAGTATGTGATGCTGCCCCGATTTTCTTGAGGCAGCAGGGGATCATAAACATTTGCAGTATTAGAAAAGAGCACACATTTTTGGTGGCTCTTTTGTTATTATTCGGGAGGTGAGCATAGTGGATCCCATCAGGTTGGACGACAGCGGTGTGGCGGGATTTGTCTCTCCGCAAAAATTATATGCCATGGAAGAGCGGGTAGAGATGGCCCACCGGGCGCTCCATGAAGCCAAAGGTCCCGGGAAAGACGGATTGGGTTGGCTGGATTGGCCGGAACGGGTGGATGATCGGGAAATGCTGCGTCTGGATGGTGTTGCCCGCCGCCTGAGAGAAACCAGCGATGCGCTGCTTGTAATCGGCATCGGCGGTTCCTACCTGGGCGCCCGTGCCGGTGCGGAAATGCTGCTTTCACCGTTCTGGAATGAACTGCCGACCAGAGTCCGCCATAGCCCCAGGATCTACTGGGCAGGGCACCATCTGGACAGCCGTTATCTGCAAGAGCTGTTGGAGCGTCTCGACGGCCAGGATCTCGCTGTGAATGTGATTTCAAAATCCGGCACCACACTGGAGCCGGCCTTGGCCTTCCGATTTATTAAAGGATATATGGAAAAGCGCTACGGGCCGGAAAGGGCAGCCCGCCGCATTGTGGTTACCGCCGATAACCAGCGGGGTGTGTTGCGGCAAATTGCCGAAGAAAAAGGCTATGAACGCTTTGCTATCCCGGCAGATATTGGCGGACGATATTCTGTGCATACCCCTGTGGGCCTGTTTCCCTTGGCGGTGTTGGGCATTGACCCAGCCAGGATCTTACAAGGGGCACGTCTGGCACGCCAGTGGTACGGTTCTTCCGGTTATACCCGTAACGATACCTGGCGTTATGCGGCAATCCGCAGCCTGCTTTACCGACAGGGCAGCAAAATTGAAGCGCTGGTGCACTACGATCCGGCACTTAAGTCGTTGGGCAGCTGGTTTCAGCAGCTGTTTGGCGAAAGCGAAGGTAAAGAATGGAAAGGGTTATTCCCGGTGGCATTGCAGTATACCACAGATCTCCATTCCATGGGACAGTATGTCCAGGAAGGTGAGCGACATGTTTTCGAGACAGGGGTGCTAATAGCAGAAGATCGGCATCCGACCACGATTCCTGCCATGGCGGGTGATCCGGATCATCTCAATTACCTGAGCGGGAAATCCCTGGCCGAGGTAAATCAAAAAGCAGCGCTGGGTACCCGGGAAGCCCATATCCAGGGCGGGGTTCCCGTTCTGGAAATTCATGTCCCGCAGGCGACACCGGAATATTTTGGCGCCCTCACCTACTTCTTCATGAAATCCTGCGCCCTCAGCGGCTACCTGCTGGGTGTGAATCCCTTTGACCAACCCGGAGTAGAAGCATACAAGCAGAATATGTTTCGCCTCTTGGGCAAACCGGAGAACTGAGATCATGAAATGGCTGGATCATAAACATCGGGCCTGGCTGCTTGTCATTCTCTGGACATTGTTCATTTTCAGCTTTTCCATCCGACCCATGGATGAATCTTCCAGCC
>CAZDAI010000017.1:0-23178 GCA_964503545.1 uncultured Candidatus Sumerlaeota bacterium | reverse complement strand
CGTAGGGCCTCCAGCTCAGTCAGTTGCCGGCCTAGCTCCTCTTTTTTCACGAGCATGCGTTCCAGACCAGGCCCGTCAAAGTGAACGATGCAAGATCGCTCTTCTTTGAGAGCATCCACCATCGTATCCAATACTTCCTGCTCCTGCTGCAAAACAGCGGCCAAAGAATTCCCGGCCTGAATTTTTCTGTCGACTTTATTCATCAGACAGCATCTTCTTGGCGATTTCTTCTGGCCGAATCTGATAGGTTCCATCCTCAATCTGCTTTTTAATCTCCTGAATCTTCTCGGAGCGAATGGATTCTTTTGGCACCCGCTGAATGATCTGGCTCACTTCTTTGAATTTCTGAGAAATATTCAGCATATCTTTTTTCGACTGGGGGTCCTGGATGGCTTCTTTTTGCCTCTTTTCAATTGTTGACTTATTGTATACATTGGTTACAGTGTGTCCGTTTTCCCGGATTTTCATACAATCACTCCTCACACTCTTCGCTACTATCCTTATCGACACTTTACACGGATACTTTAACAAATTATATACCAAAGTCAAACTTTCCTTTTCAGCTTTTCATGAAGGGGTTGCTTGCCTCAGCGGCGAAGTAATTTTTATGAAATTCAAATGATGAGGTGATGGTGGTGAAACTGTTAATCAACTTGATGGAAGAAGTTGTTTCTTCACTGGTGGATGATGTGATCCAAAAAGCGGATATGTGCACATGTGATCGGTGCCGTTTGGATGTTATGGCGGTTAGCTTAAACCACCTGCCGCCTCGTTATGTTGTTTCTGATAAGGGGAAAGCATTCTCAAAGGCTGATTTTCTGGACATGCAAAACAATGTATCTGTCTTACGGGAGCTCACGCGAGCCGCTGAGGTGGTTCGCTCCCATCCCCGCCATTCATAACCAGAAGGAGCTTTGCGTATGGAAATCAGAAAAATATTCAAGAACGGCAACAGCATTGTGGTTGCTATCCCGCGTCAGTTTGTCGAAGAAATGGAGCTTTCGCCGGGGGATTTTGTATCCATGGAATACAACCCATTTGAGAAAAGCATCATACTTGTTGCAGTTCAAAAGGATCAGCAGCGCGCACCTTCAGCGCTGACAGATTTTATGGAGAATTACGGACAGGTTCTCGGGGAGCTAGATGATGACACTGATTAATCTTACAATCAAGGAGTTATTGTTGATCAATCACCTGCTCTGCAAACAGCACAGCAAAGTACAAGGTGTGCGACATCCCAACCTGATAAAAGCGGCATTAATGCGCCCCGCTTCTGTCTATCAGGGTAACGCCCTCTATCCGGATCTGCCTAGCAAATCAGCAGCGATGGCTGAATTAATCATTAAAGGAAAGCCGTTCCAGGCCGCCAATGCTGCCACCGCCCTGATGGCAGGGATCAGGTTGCTGGAGAAAAACGATCAACGTTTCGCCAGGGATGGGATCCAGTGGGATACCGTCCGCAGCTTGATCAACAATCCTCTCTTTGATACAGACGCGCTGGCGGACTGGTATCGAAGGCACCTGCACAGTGATCACTAAAAAAAAGAGGACCCGGCTTGGGTCCTCTTCCCATTTTCCTCTTATTGGAACTTGAATCGGCTAAGTGCCGTATACAGATCCCCAGCGGTTGCTTTTAACTCTTCAACCGTCGCATTGATTTCCTCCATCGCTGCAGATTGTTCCTCTGTGGATGCTGCCACCTCTTCACTGCCTGCACTTAATTCCTGGGCAGCTGCGGAAATTTCCTGGATGTTGCCCACGATTAATTCGACACTGGACACAATCTCCTGGAAAGTTCTACCACTACCGACAACGACTTCGGATCCGTTCTTGACTTCTTCCACAGCCTTGGCCATGCTCTCCATAGTAGCGCTGGTATCTTTTTGTGTTGCTTCCACCAGCCCGGCAATATCTTCTGCTGCTTTTGCCGTCTGCTCGGCCAGCTTTCTTACTTCCTCTGCAACCACGGCGAATCCCCGTCCATGTTCTCCAGCGCGCGCCGCTTCAATGGCAGCATTCAACGCCAACAGATTGGTCTGTCCGGCAACCGTTGTAATGATGCCGACAATGTTGCCAATCTCATCCGAACGTTTGGCTAAACCTTCGATGGAATCTTTCAGACCCCCCACAATCCGATTGATCTCTTCCATCTGTTCTGATACTTCCAGAATGGAACGTTCTCCTTCTTTGGCTTTTCCAGAGACTTCCGTCGAAATCCGCGCCATTTCCTGGGCGCTGCTGCTCAATTGCTGCGTACTGCTGGCAAATTCACCAGCACTGGCGGCAACCTGATCGATGGAGCTGCTGGTCGATTCCACCGAAGCACCCAAGCCTGTAGCGGACTCCGTTACGCCGGTTGAGATTTCCACAGCCTGCTGCATCAAGCTCCGCAACCCTGCATTCATGGTTTGGAATGCTTGAGCCAATACACCGATTTCATCCTGACGATCCCCGATATCCACTTCTGCCGTGAGATCACCGCCGGCCACTACACTGGCCAGATTTGATACCTTCCCAATGGGTTTGGCAATGGAGTTTGCTATTAAATACCCAAAGAGTCCGGCAAGCAATACCATAACCAGACCGATGGTGATCATTACATTGCGCAAAGTGGAAATACCTGCAAATGCTTCGTCATAATTCACCTGTACCACCAGCCCCATGGGAGCGTTTCCCATCTCAAAGACACGAATGGTGCCCAAAACATTGTTCCCCAAATAGTTGACATACTGACCCTGTAAAACAAAATTGGTATTTCCGGCTCGAATCGGAGCCGCCAGATTTTGCGCCGGCCAAGTGGTAAAAGTATGCTCCAGCATGGCCCCCGATGCCAAGGTGCCAAGGCGCATGTTGCTATACATCAGACCGTCGCTATTGATTAAGTAAGCATCCGCGGTCGTGCCCAATTCTTCCAACCCCGCATGAACCATGGCATCAATCTGGGTTGCACTCACCGTCATGTTCATGGTGCCGATGACTCTCCCGGTTGTCCCTTCACTGTAGACCGGAACCGATACCGCCAGGACAAGCTCATTGGCCACATTGGAGTAAAACACATCTGACCAGCTGTTGTTTCCCTTCAGCGCTGCTTGGCTATATTCTCGCCCGCTTAAATCAGCACTCATGAAGCCATGGTCAGAGGTTGCCACAACACGCCCATTACGGTCTGTTAAATACACCAGGGAATAGTCCAGTTCACTGATAATCCGCGGGATTAAATTGTCCAGAATCTCCACGCGTTCCGCCCAGCGAGAATCATTGAGATTGAGATTTCCACTTTCTAAAATGTTCAAGCTCTGATAAATATCGCGGGTCGTGGCAACCACCACCGTGTTTTTCATAATGCCATCAAAGAAATCTTCCAGCTGGTCTTCAGTCATGCTGGAAAAAACCAAATTCGTTGTTTGGACCTGGGCTCTGAGATTGTTGCTCGCATTGATAAATGCAAATACGCTGGCAGCAATCATTGGGATAATGCCAATGGCAATAAACAGGGCCACGAGTTTTCCTTTCAAACTGGCTTTTCGCAATAGACGCATTCTTAAATTACCCCTCTCTCCGTATTTTCTCCGTAAACTATATCG
This sequence comes from uncultured Candidatus Sumerlaeota bacterium, assembly GCA_964503545.1. Taxonomy (GTDB): domain Bacteria; phylum Bacillota; class SLNR01; order SLNR01; family SLNR01; genus JAXGQE01. Next base: position 19,594 of record CAZDAI010000017.1, on the reverse strand, counting down.
GCTAGGGATGGGAAACCTAAACAGGGTAACCCCCATACTTTCTACTGAAATATGCTTAATTTGGCAGACAGGCAGGCTACGGTGCAGTATCGCCACGGATCCACTTATTACTTTTGCAAAATTTCGCTAAACATTCTAGCCAAAGCGACGATATTTCTATCAGATTGTTTATCCTGTGAGAGGAGGTTTCTAAAGATTACTATTTCCATACCGGGAGGCGGAGTATATTGAGTAAAGTACTGCAGGTGATCAATAGTAAGAAAAATTTTGGTCTGCGCGAGAGGATGATCCTCCAGGTCGGTATTTTCGTAGCACTGACTTTTGCTGTCATTATGCTTGCTACATCATTTATGGCGCGCAGCAATCAGGTCACGGCGACCAAAGCAAATATGCACGACATCGCCAGCGGGGTGAGCCAAGATATTCATACAAATATTCAATTGGCCACTGGTCTTGCCCAAACCATGGCTGATTACCAGATGGCCGGCGGCTTTGGTGACCGACAAACAAGTGAAAAACTAGTGCGCAGCATTCTGGAAAGCAATGACTATATCACTGGCGCTTTCATCGGTTATGAACCCAATGCCGACAATGGGGATGCCCGGCACGCTGGCAGCTCTGCTGGGCACGATGCCGCCGGACGCTTCCTGCCCTATTGGTTCAGAGACAACGGGCAGTTGGCGCTAGAACCCCTGCTGGATATGGAATCCAGTGACTACTATATGGGGGCAAAGACCTCCCGTGCTTTGTATATGACAGAACCCTACTTGTATGAGGGGGTCATGCTATTCTCTGTTTCGGCTCCCATAATTCAATCCAATCAATTTGTTGGCGTTGCCGGTGTGGATATTTCACTAGCAGATGTATCTGCTTTTCTGGCTGCCTATCGTCCCTATGAAACGGCTCAGTTCTATCTGCTCAGCGAAAAAGATCTGTTTATTGCCGCCCCGGATGCAGCCATGGTGGGTCAGCCTTTGAGTCAATACACTGATTTTGCTGACGCATTTTCCCAAGTACGGAACTCAGATGAAGAAGCGGTAGCAGTAACCCGTGGCGGAGCAAAATTTATGTACAGCCAGATCAGACTGCCTAAAGGAGGCTGGTCACTGCTTCTGGAAGTGCGCGAAAGCGAGATCATGCAGCCAATCACACGCATGAATTTCATCAACACTGGAATGGCTTTTCTCGGGATCGCAGTCATCCTGGCTCTGATCTTCTTCATCATCACAAGAGCCATCAATCCTGTGAAAAGGCTTACAGAAGTTGCCGAACGGGTTGCAGAAGGCGACTTCACCATCGAAGTGGCCATCGCCCAAAATGATGAAATCGGTCAGCTGGCCGACGTCTTCAATCGTATGAACAAAAGTTTGCGCGAGCTCATGAGTCAAGCGGTGGATACTGCAACAGGAGTCACTCAATCTGCGGCCGGATTGTTATCATCTGTGGAGTCTACATCTGCATCGATCAGCCAAGTCGCAGCCAGCTCAGGAGAGTTTGCCAGCAATACACAAAATTTAAGCACCAGTGCCCAAGACATGGCATCCTTGGCCCACACAATCTCCCAATCCGCTCAGGAAGGCCAGTCGGAGATTACCGGTACAATTGAAGAGATGAGAATGATCAACACCATCGTGGAAAATCTGAATGCATCCATTGAAAAACTGAGCAATCGTTCAGCCGAAATTGGCAACATTGTTGGGATCATCACCCAGGTAGCTGGCCAAACCAACCTTTTGGCTCTGAATGCAGCCATTGAAGCAGCCCGTGCCGGTGAACATGGTCGCGGGTTTGCTGTGGTTGCAGAAGAAGTACGGAAACTGGCGGAGCAAGCAGGACGTGCAGCAGAAGACATCGGCCGCCTGATCGAAGCAACCCAAAAGGATACCAACGAGACTCACGAATCGATGGAAAAGGCATTAGCCGGCGTACGCAAAGGGTCCGATGCGGTGTCCCAAAGTGGAACAACATTCATGCGTATTCTCGAACACGTCAGTCAAATCGTCAGCCAAGTCGATTCAATTTCTGCAGCTGCTCAAGAATTGAGTGCAGGCAGTGAAGAAGTGGCTGCCTCAACAGAAGAGCAGTCAGCAGCGATGGAAGAAATCAATGCCACGGCCGAACAGTTGCAGCAATCCGCTCATGATCTGTTCAGCGCTTTGGAAAAATTCAAATACAAGTAAGCAATCAACATAAAAAAGCTCCCGCTGTCGGTATTGATATGATACCTGACAGCGGGAGCTTTTAGCATTTTGAATCATGGTACCTAGGGATGAGCCCAAGGGGTTAGAATCATTGATTGGGAATCAAAGGCTTGATCCGGATCAAGCGGTCATCCCCACTTTGCGGCGTGCCCCGACCATCCCGATTGTTGGTCAGGACATACAGAGCGTTTTCATGCTGGATTACCAGGCGCAGACGACCCCATTCAGTAAACAAAGTCCCTTCCCTGATCAGTTCTCCATCGGCAGCAAAATCCAGTCGGCGGATCATATTGCCTCGCAGACCGGCGACATACAGTGATGTTTCAATCATGTCGGGTAGCGTGAGAAAATCCATTCCAGAAGGAGCCAGCGTAAAATCTGCATAGCAAGCCACCGGTGCCTGATATCCAGCATGTCCGTCTGCGCAGGTGACCGTCGGCCAACCGTAATTGACGCCAGCGGCAATGCGGTTGATCTCGTCTTGACGCGCCGGCCCGTGTTCACTGGCATACAAATCACCCGTACCAGGATGCCAGGCCAATCCCTGGGGATTGCGATGCCCCAGTGAATAGATCGGGCTGCCCGCAACAGGATTGTCCGCCGGAATTGAACCATCCTTTTCATAGCGAAGAATTTTCCCTGCCGGATCTTCCGGATCCTGGGCCCGCTCGGGTGCGGCTGCATCGCCGGCACAAATATAGAGCTTGCCATCCGGCCCAAAGCGAATGCGCCCCCCGTTGTGAATGGTAGCCCCGGGCAGGGCATCAACAATGACAGTCTCACCTGTGAGACGATCATTGGCAAAGACAAACCGGGATACACGATTGCGAGTGGCTGTACCGCTGCCATATGTGTAATACAGATAGACATAGGCATTATCAACAAAATCCGGGTCCAGGGCAATACCCAGCAGACCACCTTCACCGACAGCGCGGACTGCAGATAGATTTAAGGCAACCGTAGATTCCGGCAACAGGATAACCCTGCCAGGGCGTTCTGTAACCAAAAAACGCCCGTCTGGCAAAAATGCCAGATCCCAAGGAATCATCAACCCTTCTGCCAGAGTGGTCGTTTCATAAGTTAGATCCTGGGCAGAAAACTGGTTATCCACCGGGTCCGGATCGCCATTTCCACCATTCCCGTTGCCCGGATAATCCGGACGAAACCAGGTGCGAGCCAGAATCCAAGAAATCGCCCCGGTCTGCCAGAGCAAAAGCACAATGACCAGAAAAACCAGCACAAATTTTCCTGCTTTGCGCATTCTTATCACCCCCATTACCCTCATTGTACCATAATGATTAACGGTCCATTTGTGGAAAACGCCAGGACAAATACTTGCCCTGGCGCTTGTTTAACGGCTCTTGCGATTTGCCATTTTCAGTACCTGTCTAAAAGATGCCGCCGTGTCAAATTGCAGGATGCTCCCTTCAAAAATGCGCGCTGCAATCCGATTAAACCAAACCACGGAGACAGCCAACACACTCAGAGTGCTGACAATCTCCCAGACAGGAAGCTCAGCCAAACCAATACGCAGCAGCATCATTCCCGGTGTGAAGATCGGAATAAAGCTGGCTATTCGCACCCAGAGGGAATTGGGTGCCATAACAATGGGAGTGGCCAGAAAGATCGGCATCATGGGGATCAGCACCACCATTCCCTGAATCTGACTCCCACTTTCAGCATCTTTCATAATTGCCCCCATTGCTGCAAAAAGGGACGAGATCAGCAAATACCCCAGAATGAAATACAAGAGCATGGGCAAATAAGTGCTAATGCTGCCTTGGAGAAGAATGCGGACATTGATAAATCGACTAGCCGCCAGCAGCCCGGCAGCGACCCACAGGGTAATCTGGGCCATGCTCAAGAGGCCGAAACTCAACAGTTTGCCTGTCATCAGTTCTTGCGCTGTCAAAGAAGAAAGCAGTACTTCAACAATCCGATTCTTCTTCTCTTTAATTACCCCATACATCATAACCTGACCCAGCACTAAAAGGGAAACAAGGAGCAGCACCCCCAGAATCAAAGGCAGAACCATATCCACCATTGCTCTGGAAATTCCATCTTCCGGCTCACCCGTATCTCCTGGTACCTCACTGGCCTCAGCTGAGATGATCTCCAATTCAGGCGGGCTGTACAAATATGTTTTTTCAGCAGCGCTCAATCCGAGTTGATCTAGCTTCAAATCCAGAATTTGTGCATTGATAAATGATCCCACCAGGTTGCGAGCTCGTGCTTCAAGCCCCATATCCTGGAGAAACATGATCACGTTTTCATCAGTAAAGAATGTTTCCCTGAATACCAAACCACCATCGTATTCTCCTGCTGCCACCGTTCCCCGCAATTCTTCTTCCGTGCCGTCAAAAAGGAAGAAACGGGTATTGTTAGCTTCAACATCCATGAACCGCTCGGCCAGCTGTGCATTTTCTGTCTGATCCAAAATGGCCATATCCTTGATCTGAACAGCTGCATCAGATCCTTGGGTAATAAAGGGTAATGCTGCAGCAAGTAGCATCAGCAGCGGTATCATCACTGTCATGAGGAGAAATCCCGGACTGCGGATATTTTTGCGGATCTCCCAAAGCATTACGATTTTTATCTGCTGCCATTTCATGACTTCACCCCCCGATCAGCCACCGTCTGAACAAAAATTTCATGGAGGGAAGGTTTTTGTATCTGCATTTTTTTAATGGGCCCCATCTTTGCCATTTCCGCCAGCAGTTTATTCACATCGTTATCCGTAGACAGTCGGAAGTGATACTCACCATCAGCTCCCTGCAGATTGCGAATTCCCCGCTGACTACGGAGATACGCATCTCCATTTTGATCCCCATCAAAGCTGATCTGTACGGAATACTCATGATAATTGTCTTTAATATCCTGCACGGTCCCGTATAGTACTTCTTCTCCCTGGTGAATCATAAAAATTCTGGAACACAGTTCTTCCACCAAATTCATCTGATGGGCAGAAAGCAAAACAGTCGTTCCTTCTTTCTGCAGCTTTCGTATCAGTCCCTTAAATAGATCCTGATTGACAGGATCCAGCCCGGAAAAAGGTTCATCCAAAAGCAACAGGGGGGGCTTATGCAAAACGGCCGCGATAAACTGCACTTTCTGCTGCATTCCCTTGGAGAGTTTTTCCAGTTTTATTTGGCCGTACTCCTGCAGCGCCATGGTTTCCAGCCATTGTTCTGCCCGCCGACGGCTTTCTGCCGGGGAAATTCCCTTCAGCTCCCCCAGATAAGTCAGTGAGCGCAGGACAGGAACATCATCGTAGAGCCCGCGCTCCTCAGGAAGATAACCCAAAAGCGCTCGGTCCAGATAAGTATCGCCATTGCCATGTAAATGGTAATCAATTTCCCCTTCATCCGGCTGTAAGACGCCCATCATCATCCGGATGGCTGTGGTTTTTCCCGCTCCATTGGGACCGAGAATGCCAAAAATCTCTCCGGCTGCCACATCAAAGGATATCCCTCGGACAGCCTCTTTTTTCCCGTAGCGCTTATGAAGCGCCCGGACACTCAGAACTGATTCACTCAATGCTTCTACCACTCCTTTATTCAGTCTGTCAATCCAGTAAATCGGTTATCTCTGCAAAAGCAGCCTCCGTTTTCTCAGTGCTGCGATAGTTGAGAATAATCACGAGATTCTCTGTATCCAGGCGCAGATAGGGCCCCCCGGCTTTGTGAATAAAAAGGCGGGCCCGATCAATGCCTTCGAGACGATAAATTCCCTTGTGAATCCCCATGATACTAGCACCGTTGATCCGTCGCTCAATCTTGGGAATCGTATCGGTCATGGTGACACTGATGATATCGTCCTTCTCAATGGTAACGCCATAGATCCCGCTGATTCGGACACTGCTCCCATCCTGACTAATGGCGTTTTCAACTCTGGCTGTCACAACCAAGACAACAATTACGATCAGAACAATAACCAGTGAAACAATATTATCACGCCGCTTCTTCTCCATCGACATCCTCCTGTATCTTCTTTTCGATAAATTCCCCAATGAACCATCCTGCTCAACCTATATATAGATGTTGCCCCTCTTTGCTGAAAAATCCTTCTTCTTTCGACATCTTTTTAGCTTCAACAGATATCGTGCCCCCAATTCCTGAAGGCTTTTTTAGCTAGTTGCAAGATTTTTTCGGATTTTCCTTAGTTGCCTGGTTTTGCACACTCATTTAATCCTGACGCATTTTCTTGCGAAAGGTTGCAGAAAATCATAGTTTTTCCTTATCCGAAAAATTTCCAGCAAAAACCAGGGCCAAAAATGGCCCCAGGTTCTCTGCTCCCTAAAAGCACATTAACCGCCACCTAAAGTGCGCAAAACCAGCAGGGTGTCACCGTCAGACAGCACTGTATCCCAACTTGCTTTTTGGCTGTTCACCATCAGAGTGCACGGATTGAAATATTCAATCGGTATATGCGGCCGGCTCTTTACCAGCAGCGAAAGTACATCCTGAATCGTCGCCCCATCTTCAATTTCAATACTCTGACGCTCCAGTGCCAGTATAGAAGGTGGAATTCCCAACAGACGGATTGCAATCTTCATCGACTAATTATCCCCCAAACCGATTCGCTCCCGCATCGTCTTGGAAAATTCGCCCGTCACCGGATCCATGTCCAATGTTTTCAGGAAATTTTCGTTAAGTTTTTTGCCATCCACCGTAATCCCGGCCAAGGGACCCGCCTCAAGCGCTGGTTTGCCGATTGCTCGATCAGAAATATCCATGTCAGCCAGCCGTATGCCTTCCCGAACATTGAAGTCCTGACGGATGGCATACACACGCAAACCGGCATGATACGCTTCCTCCGGGCCAAAAGGCATACCCGTGACAGCTTCTAAATAATCGTTTTGAATTTCCAATGGACTGACCAGGGATAAAAACATGCAGAGCCCCGCAGCATTGGTCAGTTCCATTGCTGCTGTCGCATGCGCATCGGCCTCGCCGGTCCCCTCATAATTATATTTCTCCTCACCGCCACCAAACAGCTGGGCCATCATCAGCCCGCCTTTCACATGGCGTCCCGGAGTTGGATCAATCTGATAAGTTCGAGCCAGTCCGGGGGCAAATCGCGGATCATGCATGGGCAGTTCAATTCCCGATGCCGTTTGCAAGTACTCATGTCCTTTGCCGAGAGCATCGGCTGCCCCTTTACTTCCCTTCGCCAGTACACGCCCGATGCCTTCGTTGGCTGCCATCTTTTCCATCATGGCAACTATGGCAGCACCGTCTCCCCATTTTAAATCGATTCCATCTAGTTCTGCTCTGCTCAACACACCACGATCATAACACTCCATAGCCCAGGCGATGGTCATTCCAGCTGAAATTGTGTCAAACCCATAGCGATTGCAGATTTCATTGCATTTGATGATGGCATCCATTTCATCACACAAAAGTGTGGAGCCAAATGCCGCTGCTGTTTCATACTCAGGTCGTTCTGTTGGGCCCACCGGCCAGCGACCATCGTTGACTTCATATTCAGCACCGCAACCCAAAGGGCAGAATGCGCAGGCATATTTTGCCGTTTTGTATTTACCATCAAAAGTCGGGGCAGCTACTTTCTCAGCGCTGGCTTCACCAAAATCAGTAATGCCAACCCCAGCCCAGTTTTTAACAGGAGAATCGCCGCTGAGTGCCGATGCTCCTGTTCCTACCCCGGTACCAAAAGTACCAAAGCTGTCTGCAGCCGGGTTATCTTTCATATTGGCAGCCAACTGCCGGTTTACAGCATTGACCCGGTTTGGATCGGCAACCGGGAAACTGCCGGTGCCATGAACTGCGATGGCTTTCAGGTGTTTTGCTCCCATCACAGCGCCACCTCCGCCACGCCCTGGTGCCCGGTGCCCGTCATTTACAGGGCAAGAGATCAAAGAAAGGTTTTCACCTGCCGGACCAATACACACCACCCGAAGCTTGGGGTTTCCAGTCTCCTCTTTGAGCATTTCCCATGTTTCTTTGGCATCGAGTCCCCAAAGCTTTTCAGCATCACGGATTTCTGCTTTCCCATCATGTATGTACAGATACACTGGCTTTTGTGCAATACCCCTAACAAAGACAGCATCATAGCCGGCCTTTTTTAGCTCAGGCCCCCAGAAACCCCCTGAATTTGCATCATTCCAACCCCCGGTTACCGGTGATTTATGCACAATCATATAGCGGCCGCCAAACAGCGCCTTGGACCCCGTTACGGGTCCGGTCACAAATCCCATGATGCTTTCTGCGCCCAGAGGATCAGTCTGTGCAGGCATACGATCATACAGTACTTTTGCACCGATTCCATACCCGCCAATGAACGTTTTTGCCATCTCCGCAGTAACCGGCTCATCAGAAAATGTCCCGGTGCTCAGATCCACAAACAGCATTTTCCCAGCATAGCCGTGCAACATTATGCAACCCTCCCTTTTCTTAGTATGAGCATTGAGCAAAAATAGCTGAGGCGCTCCATCGATGCATCGGCTCCACCATGGGGGCACCACACATAACCCGGGACTACTCAGCGTGCTGTCATAATTTTTGCATACATTACTGTTGACTGGATGCAATCTTTACACCATCATTGTATCATTTTCCCGCGCATCGTCAACTTTCATACAGAACTTTGGAGAGCCATGAACAACGGAGATTTTCGGGCAAAGACCAAAGTGAAGGAATCTTGATTCCATTTTACCATCCCTTTTAGGCCCTGCTATGGTGACCGGCATTGTTGGAAAAGCCACCCGCACGGCCCACCACAGCCACATCTGCCACCCATTGGATTCGATTTTACTTACGACTTTGCACATAAATGGGGAAGCCCAGCGGCTTCCCCGACCAATGCTTATTCTCCTTTTATCTTCTTCCAGAACACTTCCAGTTCTTCCTGCAGTCCGGCCCAGATCACATCCGGCGATTCTTTGAATTCTTCCAGACGCTTGGTGCCTTCTTCATACCGGTCTTTGAGATCTTCCATGGTCTCGTTCAATTTTGCCTTTTCCTCGTCTGCAGCATCTTCCAGATCTGCCTTCGCTTTGTCCATCGATCCTTTGATCTCATCCAGTTTCTCTTCCAGTTTGGCCAGAAAAGCCTTCTTGTCGGAATATTCCATTATCAACACCCTCTCCAATAGATTCGGCTGTATTATAACGGATATTCACTGGTACATATGAGATTGGATTGATTAAATGCATCTTTTTAGTGCTTACCTACTTTAAGAATACCGCATACAGCGTTTATTGTCAAATTTACCCCATTGCGCAATATTCCTCAGCATCTGAAGCTGATCTGACACAGATGCTGGAACGGGAATGTTTTGCTAGCATGTATCCCCATAGGAGCGCACTGGACGGGAATACTCGCTGTAGATCAGTTTCCCATCATAGACTGCAATGATCCGCACCTTGTAATTCCGATAAGGCTCTATGGTTGGTTCTTTTGAGCTGCCGTCACAGTAGAGAGTGAAAACACCCGGCGTATTGCCTAGATAATGGTGGGTTGCTTTGCCGGTTTCTAAGTCTGTGAGCTCTGCCTTAAAGCCTTTGAAGCCTTTACTTGGATCACCATCCCAGCTGAAATGAATCAGAATGTTGTAATCCACAGCATCTGCCTCATCCTGAATACTGGTAATCACGGGACTTACATACATGATCGGTTCCGGGTACGCCATTGTTTGAGGGGTTGTTAGCTGCACAGCAGGTGTTGTCACTTTTCGGTCTTTATAGATGTAGGTCACAGCAAAATAGTAGGTTTTCCCTGGCTGCAGGTACCCGCCAATCGAGCCCCCACTATATGGCTTTTGGTTGTCGATGACAGCATAATTCTGCCCAATACTGGTTATGTAGTACAGATAACCATCCTGGGGATAGCTCGGCGCGCTGTTCGTATCGGATATCACCACCTTGTACCCTTGAAAATCCTTCTCCTCCCCTTTGCTCCAATCCATCTTGATCACATCGTTTTTTACCCAGGCCCGACATAGCATTGCAGCGGGAGGCTGAGGATCCGGGTTCTTGGACTGGGGATCTTCGGTCTTAGGTTTTTCCGGTTGCGGTTCGGTATTCTTAGGCTTTTTAACCGTGGTCTCCTGAGGTTTTTCATCTGGTTCCTTATCTGCTTCCTGGGGGACATCGGGCTTAACCGATATCTTATCATCGTCAGGAATCTTCAGCGCCAGGGCATTGCCAGCTATAGTTTTGTCAGCGGTTATGGCTGTGATACTGAAGTAATAGGTCTCCCCTCTCTGGAGCAGCCCTTCCACATCCCCCCCCTGATGCACCAGCAGTGGATCAATGGTATAGGAACGTCGCGCCGCATCCAGCAGGCAGAGGCAGCCATCTTCCGGATAGCGAGGTGCTGTGTTGTTCTTTGCAATCACAACAGCAAAAGCCGTTACATCCTTTGCCTCCGTTTCCCAGTTCAGGACAATTTGACCAGCCTCCACTTTTCCGGTTACGATCAACGGCTGCGTTTTTACCTGGGGCAAAAACGTCTCTTGGAGCCAGCTGAGACCTTTTTGGCCGTATACCGAAGAGCCGGATGAGATGATCAGCAGAATCAGGACCAGAACCAGCAATGTTTTTTTCTTGCCCATTATTCATCCCTCCAATAATAAAAGGTCACTCCCATAAAACGGAATGACCTTAAAGTCCTCTGGCAGCTGGCTGGCAAGACCCGAAAGTCGAAGCCCCTATAGCTTTGCGTCCCCGCTTTTCAGCGAGTTTGCCCTTTTCAGACCATTTCCTGCTTCCAGCATACATGATTAGGGTAAATTATGCAATAATTCTGATAATATTTCTTCGCTCTTTTCACTGCTTGTCCCATGACTCCAGAACAGCCCGCACCAGCCGGCAGGAATGGGCAACAGCCCGGTCAACAAACACCCGGTAATCCACGCGTGCGCTTTGATCTGCCCGGTCGGATATTGCCCGGACGATGACAAAGGGAATTTGATTAAGGTAACAGACCTGGGCAGCAGCAGCACCTTCCATTTCAACACACTGGCCGGCAAACTGCAAGTAAAGCTGCCGGTTCTGTTCAGGGCAGGATATAAACTGGTCGCCGGACAACACCCGTCCCAAAGCGATTCGAACACCGTCAAGCTCTCCCCCAATTTGGCGGGCAGCCCTGAGAAAACGTTCCAGCAGTTTGCGATCCCCGTAAAAAAGCTTCTTTCTTAACCGGGGAATGCGGCCCCGATCATAACCGAAAGCCGTTGAATCAAAATCATGCTGTAGAGCATCCTCTGAGATTACCATGTCCCCCACATCCAGACGCGGATCCACGCCACCGGCTACACCGGTAAAGATCAGGGCCTCGATGTTAAAGCAATCCGCCATCATCTGCACAGCCGCAGCTGCGTTGACTTTGCCGATACCGCTGTATGCCAACACCACCGGCTGCCCATATAAAGTGCCGATGTGAAAATCCGTTAAACCTTTGCGGACGGTCTCTACTCCTGTCATGGCAGTCACCAGTTCATCTACTTCTTCAGCCATGGCTCCCAACAGACCAATTCCCATATTACACGCTCCTTAAAAATTCAACCGGATCGCATCCGGTTGAAAGGGATTATTCAGCAGCTTCTACTTCCTCCGGTATCACAAGCTCGATCTTCTCTACAGGTGCCGCTTCTCCAGTCTCCAGAAGATCCAGCTGGGCATGGAGAAGTGTTTTCAAGCGTGTCTTTAGGAGCTGGGTCTGCAAACGTACATGTTCATTCTCTGCAGCTACCTGCTTGGCTTTCTCCCGGGCATCCACCATGATCCTTTCTGCTTTGTCGTCGGCCTCCCGGACGATCAGCTCGGCCTCCCGTCGTGCTGACGCTTTGACTTCTTCTGCCGTTTCTTGCGCCACAATCAGAGTAGAATTCAGCGTCTGCTCCATCTTGCGGTACTGATCCACGTTATTCTGAAACTTTTCAAGCTCATCCTTCAGACGAATATTCTCCCGAATATAGCCTTCCAGCTCTTTGACCACATCATCTAAAAACTCATCCACTTCATCTTCTTTGTAGCCTCGAAAAGCACGACCAAACTCTTTGTTGTGAATGTCCAGAGGGGTTAATGACATACAGTCACCTCCTGAAATATTGTCTGCGATCCTCCCGGATCAACAAGCAGGGGAATACTAAAACAGCACACCCCAAAGAATATTGCGCATCAAATTCAAAAGCAGGATCGCAATCATTGGCGAAAGATCCAGGGGGCCTGTATTGGGCAAAATACTGCGGATCGGCTCCAGGAGAGGTTCCGTTGCCTGGTACACCAGTCGGGCAAACTTATTATACAGAGGACTGTACCCCTGTGGCCGAATCCAGGACATCAATACCCGGATAAGAATCAATATGGTAAGAAAGCGGTATACAGTGTCCACAGCACGAATTATTGTCATCCTCTGTCACCTCCACCCGTTAGCACCTTCATGGCCTGTTCTTTTTGAAAAACGGACTGCGATCCACCAACTGTTCAGAAAGGGCTTCTTTCAATTCCAATGTAATCTCAATATTGCTGGGTGCAAACAGAAAAATTCCCGGATTGACTTTTTGCATATGCCCCCCCAGGGCGTATGTCGCCCCGCTGAGAAAATCCACCAGGCGTCTGGCTGTATCACCATCCACGCCCTCCAGGTTCAGCACCACCGGCCGTCGGTTTTTTATATGATCCACAATTCCCTGGGCTTCATCGTAAGCGCCTGGCTCTTTGACCACAATCCGCATCTGCTTTTGGGTATGCAGATTCACAACCGGTGCTTTCTTGCCTCTGGAGACAGGTTCTTCAACTTCAATGTATTCATCTTCCGGATCGACAGCTTCTTCTTCAACATCCTCGTAGCCCATTAAACCCAACAGTCTGTCCATCACTCGCTTTGCCATTTCACATCACTCCCTCCGTGCAGTTTTGCTAAAAATTTTACCCTCTTCAAAATTCACACCCCTAAGCCTTAGGGTCTGCTGCGGATGGCCATAACCGCCGCCAGTCTCCCAGTCCTTCCCTTTTCCTTCCGGTGAGAGAAAAAGAGATCAGTCCGGCAGGATGTACATAAAGAGATGGTCTGAATTTTCTCAGGCTGGACACCCGCATGGATGAGACATTGCCGGTTGGCCTCCACCAGATCCAGAAAAGCTTTTCCAGGATCCGCCGCCAGCTTGAGACAGTGGCCAAAGTGGCTATCTTGAAACTGTTCAATCACAGGCTCATCCACCTCATAACAACAGGGTCCGATGGCCGGTCCAATGCCGGCGAGGAGATCCCCAGGGTTTGAGCCATAGGCATCGGTCATCATTGCTACCGCCTTAGCTGCAATCCCTTTGGCCGTTCCTTTCCATCCAGCATGCACAACACCAATAGCCGGCTGCACCGGATCCAGTAACAGCAGGGGTGTGCAATCGGCAAAGAAGGCGGCCAGCAGGATTCCCGGCTGATCGGTAATCAGTCCGTCTGTGGCTGGAAAGCAAGTGTCTGAACTGTATGCACCACGCCCTCGATCATCAGCTGTCACACACTCAATATGATCGGTATGCTGCTGGCGACCATTGGTCCAGGCATCCAGTGGCAAGCCCATTGATTCACAGATCAGCCGCCGGTTCCCACGAACATGCTGGGGCTGATCACCTGCCATATAACCGACATTGAGCGTAGCCCACTGCCCAGTACTGAATCCACCAGTACGGGTGCTGATGCCATGTTCGACCAGCCCACTGGCTGCAAAATGCGGAAATTGTATGAACGCAAGACCCGTGTCTGCCTCATACCAGAGAGTATCTGTCATGAGTATCTCCTACTCTAATAGTTTTTCCAGCTCTTCCATGAATCGATTAATATCCTTAAATTGCCTGTATACAGAAGCAAAGCGGACATAAGCGACTTCGTCAATGGTCTTGAGCTTATCCATCACAAGTTCACCAATCACCTTGCTTTCAACTTCCCGGTCCAGGGTATTGCGCAGATCTCGTTCAATTTCATCCGTCGCTTTTTCCAGCACATCCACCGGCACCGGCCGTTTTTCACAGGCCTTTAGTAAACCGCTGAGGATTTTATTGCGGTTAAATGGTTCCCGACGCCCATCCTTCTTAACCACCACCAGGGGCACTTCTTCGATCTTCTCATAAGTGGTAAACCGTTTCAGACACTGCACACATTCCCGCCTGCGGCGCACAGCAGTGCCCTCGTCTGTTGGGCGGGAATCCAGCACCCGGCTTTCCAGGTAGCTGCAGTAAGGACATTTCAACCCCATCACCCTCTTCCTAAGGCACATCCCCTTTACAGGAAAAGCGCTCTTGGCTAAGAGCGCTCCTTATGCGGATCCACCATTACTTGCGGCGTAGAAACGCTGGAATATCGAGATCCTCTTCGCTAAATGGTTTCACTTCCAATTGCTCTTCTTCCTTTTCAATGCTGACTTTAAAGGATAGTCCATCGAAGCCGGTAGCGATGACAGTAACCCGAACTTCATCCTCCAATTCATCGTCAATGACAGCGCCGAAGATGATGTTAGCTTCTGGGTCGGCCGATTTGGCAATAATCTCAGCCGCTTCATTCACTTCAAAAAGTCCCAGAGATGGTCCGCCAGTGATGTTCAGCAGCACACCGCGAGCTCCTTCAATGGATGTTTCCAGCAACGGACTGGAGATGGCCGCCGACGCTGCTGCTGCCGCCCTGTTTTCACCACTGCCCACACCAATGCCCATCAGAGCAGAACCGGTTCCTACCATAATGGTTTTCACATCCGCAAAGTCTAAGTTAATCAGACCGGGGACAGCAATCAAATCGGAGATACCCTGCACACCCTGGCGCAGCACATCATCGGCTACTCGAAATGCTTCCGTAATGGATGTTTTCTTTTCGACAACCTGCAGCAGCCGGTCATTGGGAATGGTAATTAGTGTATCCACCTTTTCACGCAAATGCTGGATCCCCTTCTCTGCCTGACCCATGCGTTTGCGACCTTCGAAGGTGAAGGGCTTGGTCACAACACCCACCGTAAGAGCGCCCAGTTCTTTGGCAATTTCAGCTACAATCGGTGTCGCACCGGTTCCGGTTCCGCCGCCCATGCCGGCAGTAATAAAGACCATATCGGCACCTTTGAGTATCTGCTTGATTTCTTCTCTGCTTTCTTCAGCTGCCCGCAGGCCGATCTCCGGATCGGCACCGGCACCCAGCCCTTTTGTCAATTTTTCACCAATCTGAATCTTTTGTTCTGCTTCTGACAGAAACAGAGCCTGCCCATCGGTATTGATTGCAACAAACTCAACACCGCGCAGGCCTGCTGTTATCATACGGTTGACAGCATTGCTGCCGCCTCCACCTACACCTATTACTTTTATCTGAGCAAACTGATCCGAATCAAAGTCCAGTTCCAGCAAAATCGCACCCTCCTTAGTCACCCTATTCTCATAAAGAACATTAAAGCATATTTCGTACCTAGCGGAAAAAGTCCTGCAAGGTTCGCCGAATTCCCCTCAAAATATTTGTTTGTGTCGGACTATGTCCTGTGTTCGTTTCAATCTTTTTCACGGGCAATGCAAGACTTTGGCGCAAACCGTAGCGAAGCAGTCCTACAGCTGCTGCAGCATCTCCATTCTGCAGGCGCTCCGGCAGTTGTTCGGCTGCCAGGGGAATGCCCAGACGAACCGGCAGACGAAATTCCCGGGTCAGGTATTCACTGATGCCTTTCATGGCAGCTCCTCCACCGGTTATGACCAGGCTGCGGGGAATCAGATCCGACATATCCACATGAGCCAGGTTGCGTTTTATGCGACTGCACAACTCCTGCATGCGGGCATCCATGATATCAGCAACGGTGGATGTCGAGATCCGCCGTGTCTCCTGACCGCTCAGGACTGGCAAATGAATCGCCGCCGGTTTTTCCGTTGGATTGCGCAACAATGTGCCGTGTTCCTTTTTTATCTCATCGGCATCATTGCGACTGATCTGCAGTCCCAGGGCAATGTCCCGGGTAAAATAGTAGCCTCCAATGGGGACCACCGAAGCATGCAAGACAGCACCGTGTCCATAAAATGCCAAATCACTAGTGCCTTCTCCCAGATCCAGCAACAATACGCCTTCCTGCTTTTCTGTATCAGTCAGTACGGCTTCACCGGCAGCTAGAGACTGCACCATCAGACCGGCAACTTCGATGGCTGCCCGATCGGCACTGCGCACCAGGTTCTGAAGAGGTGCATGCTGGGCAAAAATCCGGCAGGCTTTCAACTCCAGGTGCCTGGCTGCCATTCCCAAAGGTGCATGCACACCGCTGATACCATCCAACGCGTATTCATTGGGAATCAGATGGATCATATCTTCTTCCGGTGGTACCGGAAGGTTGCGGATTTTTTGTATCAATCGTTCAATATCACTGGTCTTAATATCTGGCGGATCCCCGGATATGGTGTCTGCCGCATAACCTTCCTCAGAACGGATATGACCACCTGATACATTGATAAATACTGGCGGCATGGGAATACCCGCTGATTTTTCAGCCTCTCTTACTGCCTGTTCCATGGCAGCAGCTGCCATGTCAAGATCGCTCACTGCTCCGCGAACGACCCCTTCGGTCATTGTAACACCTAGACCCAGCACAATCATCGGACCGTCATCATGCACTTCACCGACAACAGCCACTGTTTTGGCTGTCCCCAGATCCAACGCTCCTACCCGCTGCCTGCCCATCATCATCGCCATCCTTTAGCTATCCTTCTTTAATACAGCAAAGGCCGGCAAAATCCCCCGCCTGTGACTACTGCCAATCGTTATTTCGCGTACTGCGCACCGGACTTTCACCCAGGTAGTGCCCCAATATAATACGCCGGATAATACCCAGATTCTGAAAGAGTCGGACCCCGAAAGCAAAAAGGGCTGCCATGTACAGTTCCACACCCAACCGGTCACCGATGTAAGTCAGAATAGCCGCCAGGATCATGTTGCCGAAAAACCCCGTGATGAAAACATTGTTGTCAAACACACCCTCTAGTCCCGCCTTAACTCCACCAAACACAGAATCCAGTGCTGCCAGAATCGCAACTGACAGATATCGAGCATAAAAGGGCGACAGCAGTATTGGAAAATTTAAACCGATGATCACACCCAGCAGCAAACCCAAAATCGGCAGCCACATAACCATCCCTCCAGCCTTTCAGCGGATTATCCGCTATTTCAATTTCACCACAGGCTTATCCGGTGCCCGCATGTCAATATAGAGAACCGGTGACTGACGGGTTCGAATATCCAGCAAAATCGGTTCTACCACATCTAGAACTTTCTGGAAACCTTCCCCCGTGCCGATCATGATCCGAATACCCTCCTGGGTAATCAAGGTCAGTTGACCTGCATCATCCACATGGATTTCTACCAGCCCCAGAAAAGTTTCATCCCGTGCCGCCTGGGCACAAGCCAGAGCTTCTACCATGTATTGGCCTGAAGCCAGCTCACCGGGTACTGTATCAGGCAGGTCAATGCCTGTTATAATCGGCAGATTGACATTCCCGATTGTCCGCAAGAATCCCATCACTGTCTGGTTCTCATCAATTTCAGCAAACCCTTCGCCAGCAGGAACCAGAGCCAGGGGGCCATATTCGCTGATTTGAATGACGATGGCGTTGGGCAGGTACTTTTGTACAAACACGGAACGGATGCGACGGTTTTCCAAGAGATGTTCTTCCAACCGGGACACATCCACCTG
The DNA here is from genome assembly GCA_964503545.1 of uncultured Candidatus Sumerlaeota bacterium. Classification (GTDB taxonomy): domain Bacteria; phylum Bacillota; class SLNR01; order SLNR01; family SLNR01; genus JAXGQE01. The sequence goes on along the minus strand of CAZDAI010000017.1, from coordinate 1,734 downwards.
CCAAATGTTCACACCGGTTACCAATCCAGTGCTTTCAATAATTCCCGCCGCAGATAGACGGTTTTGCCCTCGTACTTCAATGGTCGCAACTGCAAAATGATCCGACCGGACAAACCAGTAGGTTCCACCTGCGATGGCAAAGAAGAGAGTCAGTACAATAAACAGTCTAAATTTACTCCTGATCACCCGGGGAGGATCCCTAAGTACAGGAGGACGAGGTGGCGGTCGCTTCTTTACCTTCTCCACCTGAATCACCTCAACTCAGTATACCATAATCAGGACGATCCGGTGGAACTTTCCAATCGGAATTAAACAAGATCTTTCTGAGAGATCCACCCGGTGCTGATTACCGATACCGTTCAATTGGTACATTCACTATTCATCCTCTGAAGCATCTCAACCAATACCGGTCCCACCTGCCAGATGTTTCCGGCGCCAAGTGTCAGTACCAGATCGCCAGGTTTCAATTCCTTCGCCAATGTTGCAGCAATTTCTTTCATGTTGGCAATGTAGCGCACATGACGATGTCCGGAAGCCTGGATATGCTCTTCCAGTAATCGCGTATGGATTCCTTCGATGGGTGTTTCTCCAGCACTGTAAATGTCTGTTAGAATCACCTGATCCGCATCACCAAAAGCAGTACCGAACTCATGCTGAAGGAACTTGGTCCGGGTGAAGCGATGGGGCTGAAACACTGCGATAACACGACCCGGGTGTTCTAGACGAGCGGCACTCAAAGTCGCCTTCACTTCCGATGGATGGTGAGCGTAATCATCAAAGACTTGGATCCCGTCCACTTGTCCCATGAGCTGGAAGCGGCGATGCACACCATGAAACAGCTCTAAAGCTGCAGCCGCCGCAGTAAAATCGATACCAGCTTGCAGACACACGGCCAGTGCCGCCATCGAATTCTTCACATTGTGCATCCCTGGGACTGTCAAATGCACAGTTCCCAGCATCCTGCCGTGAAACATCAGATCATAGGTAGAACCGAGATGCTCCCAGCGAATATTGGCAGGCTGAAAATCCGCTTCCGGATGCAACCCGTAAGTCAGTACCGGACACACCAGACTTTCTCTGATCTGGTGAATATTTTCATCATCTGCACATATGACGGCCAGACCTTCGGGAGGGATCTTTTTCATCATTTCCTGAAAAGTGGCCAAGATGTTATCCAAGGATCCATAAAAGTCCAGATGGTCGTCTTCAATGTTTGTTACAACCAGAACATGCGGATCCAGATTCAAAAATGAGCCATCGCTTTCATCAGCTTCGGCAACCAGGTATGTTCCTTTGCCCAACTTTGCGTTACCACCGATGTCATTCAGTTCACCACCCACCACCACCGACGGATCGAGACCATTTCTTTCCATGATCGTAGCGATCATGGATGTGGTGGTTGTTTTTCCATGAGCCCCGGCTACCGCAATGCCCCGCTGCCGCTGCATAATAGCGCCCAGCATTCTGGCCCTCGGCCAGATGTTCATGCTTCTTTCACGTGCTTCCATAAGCTCTTCATTGCTTGCAGGAATCGCCGTTGATACAACAACTACCTGAGCGTCGCCGATCTGGCCACGCCGGTGGCCAACAAAGATTTTAGCACCCAGATCTGTCAGCCTGCGGGTAGTCTCCGATGCCTGCAAGTCGGAGCCGGAGACCTGATAGCCCAGTTCACAAAGGACTTTAGCAATTCCACTCATACCGCCACCGCCAATGCCGATAAAATGTACATTA
>CAZDAI010000016.1:0-23255 GCA_964503545.1 uncultured Candidatus Sumerlaeota bacterium | reverse complement strand
AGCGTTGAGAATGATCGGCGACAGATATGCTATTGGAGTAAAACGGTACCGGTAAGTAATGTAAGCCGCGAGCAAAGTCACCAGTGAGCCGCCAATAATATCCCAAGGGCCTAGCCCACCGATCATATTCGCCACCAGACACCCCACAAATACACCCAAAATAGCCTCGGGATATAGCATTGGCAACAATACCAGGGCCTCTGCGGCCCGAAACTGAATCAGACCAAAGCTAACTGGTAGCAGTATATAGCTGACAACAATATAGATACTGGCAATCATCCCTGCCCGGGCCAGAGCAGACGGTCTTAGCTTCATGTATTTCATCCTCCTGATGGATCCGCTTACCCTCGGCCGGATAACAGACCTGCTTTTTTACTCCTTGTTCATGATGCGTTTAACTTCTTCCACCAGTTTCGGCAGTAGATCTCCGGCTTTACCGGTGATGGCCATATCGGCATAAGCGTCATGGGGTGTGGAACTCATGTTGATAATCACCAGTTTACCACCATAGCGCTTGGCAGTCAAAGGCAGCTGGGCTGCCGGATAAACTACCAGTGATGAGCCAACCACAATAAACAGGTCGCAATCTTTGGCATGTTTTTCTGCCAGCTCAACCTCTTCCACCGGCATGGGTTCACCAAAAGCAACCGTTGCGGATTTTAATATACCGTCGCAATCTTCACATACAGGGGATTCATCTCCTGCCTCAAGCCAGTCCTGGATAACCTCACGTGAATAGCGTTTGCCACATTCGATGCAGTAGACGTATTTTGTGGTTCCATGCAGCTCAATAATCTTATCTTCCGGTACACCCGACTTTTGATGCAGGTCGTCGATGTTTTGGGTAATTACCACGGCCAGTTTACCGAGCTTTTCCAGATCCGCAATGGCCATGTGTGCTTTGTTAGGTTTGGCTCCGTGGATTACAGGCCAGCTCTGCTGGCTGACTTCCCAGGATTTTCGTCGTGCATCTTCATCGAAAAGGAACTTCTGATAAGTAAACTCATCCGGATCATAGCGGTCCCAGATGCCACCGGGGCTGCGAAAATCCGGAATCCCTGATTCAGTACTGATCCCTGCCCCTGTGAACACGACCACATGTTTTGCATCAACCACCCATCTGGCCACCTGCCTGATCTTCTCCATGGTATCCATATCAGCCCTCCTCTCGCAAATAACCTATCTGTTATATATTCACCCATGAGATAAAAAAACCTACCAGCAAGGAAAAAAGAATGAAAACCGGTCACACTGCAGGATTCCCGCACAGATCCGGCGTAATCAATGGTCAGGAGGGATGTGCAATGGCTACCCTGAAAATCTATGAGCAAGATCCGTATCAGAAGAGTTTTACTGCCCGTGTCATTCAAACAGAACCGGATGAACAAGGTTTTCGTGTGCTTTTGGATCAAACGGCTTTTTACCCTGCCTCTGGCGGGCAGCCCAGTGATCGGGGTTGGTTAGACAATATTCCTATATTGGATGTTCTGGAAGATGAGGGTGATCCGGTACACATATTGCCGAATCTCCCCTCTGCCGCACAGGTTACAGGGACTTTGGACTGGAACCGTCGATTTGACTTTATGCAGCATCACACCGGTCAGCACATACTCTCCCAGGCACTTTTGAAAACATGCAGTGCAGAAACAGTCAGCTTTCACCTCACAGCACAGACAGCTTCCATCGATGTTAACATTCCAGATCTGAGCATGGACGCCTGTGCAGCAGCAGAAAGTCTGGCCAATGAGATTGTCTACGCCAATTATTCTGTTAAAACACGGATCCTGACTCAAAGCGAAGCAGCGGCTTTGCCATGGCGCTCTGCCCTGCCAGTTGAATTGGATATAATTCGCGGCGTTCAAATCGGTAGCTTCGACCTCTGCGGCTGTGGCGGCACCCATGTCGCAGCAACTGGAGAAATTGGGATCATTAAGATTATAAAAACAACAGGCCACCGCTCTGGAACCCGTATCCATTTTGCCTGTGGTGCGCGTGCTCTGGCTGATTACCGACAGAAAAATCAGTTGATAATCGATGGCGCACGCTTACTGGAGATCCCAGAAGATAATCTTGTAGAAGCTATTCAACAACTCCAGGTAGATCATGGAGCCCTTCAGAAAGAGTGCCGTGATTTGAACCGTTCTTTGGACCAGATGACAGCCCAGGCCTTGTGGGAGTTATCCCCACAGGAAGGTGCCATACGTTATGTAAGCAAGATTTTCTCTCATTGCACATTGGATCGACTAAAAGAGATGGCTTCCTATCTGATCAACCAACCCCACACTTACGTTTTGCTGGCAGCATCTGAACCAAAACCCACCATTGTCTTCGCCCGCTCTGCAGACCTTACTCCTTCGATGGCATTGCTGCTTAAAGAAGTGATCACACCGCGCGGAGGACGAGGCGGCGGCCAGCCCCAGTCTGCCCAGGGCGGCGGTGTATTGGATACAGATCTGGCAGATATTCTAGCCGATGCTGAAAAAATTCTACGCAGATGAAAAGACCCCCGAACAAGAAGTGTTCGGGGGTCCCTTTTAAACTCAGGCATAGTCTTCAAATGCATAACTCATAATTGATTTGAGCTGCAATGGAGGCATGACAACGGTCTCCCCACTCACAACCACCGTGCCATCTTGCACCGTGCAAGTCGTTTTCAGTGTCACTCGATTCTTCTTTCGATCAATGGCGGTTACTTCCACCTCAGTTGTGACCATATCGTTCCAACGCACAGGAGCCAAAAACTCAACATGCTGAGATACAGTAATGCTTCCTTTACCGGGTAAATCGTTGCTGATCACTGCGACAATCAGTCCCATTAAAATGACCCCGGGCACAATGGGTTCTGCAAAGGCAGTTCTTCCTGCATAGTTCCGGTCAATGTAGATAGGATTGGTATCTCCGGTTACTCCCATATAGAGGTGCACATCCCGGTCAGTCACTTTTTTGCTGAACCGGGCAGTATCGCCAACCTTCAGTTCATCCACCATTCTGCCGAGCTTTTTTCGGACAGTTTCCTGGTACATTTTCTCCACTCCTCCTCATAAAGCCGCTGGGGTTGGCTTTCTATCTGGTCTTAATACCAGATATTAAGAAGAGTAATTCGACCATCCTGGGATTATTCCTTCTAAATTTCAAAAAAAATCCGGGACAGATTTCTGTCCCGGAGGCAGTTCGTATCGCTTATTGATCTTTGGCAATTGCAGCGCCTTTGTCCAAAGCGTCATAGTTCATCGGGAGCAGTCTGTGATGACGCTCTGGCAGATGATCCTTCAGCGCTTCTTTAATAGATTCAGGCTTAACAATCTTGGTTTTTTCAACCAATGCGCCGAGCATAACCATGTTGGCTACCCGAGCATTGCCCAGATCGTTGGCAATTTCGTTTGCTGGTACGTTGATGATCTTGATGTCGTCACGAGTGGGCTTGCGATCAACCAGCGTGCTGTTGACAAACAAGTATCCGCCCGGTTTAACATCCTTTTCAAACTTCAGCAGTGATGGATTGTTCATTACCACAATCGCATCCGGCTTGCCAATAACGGGAGATCCGATTTCGTCGTCAGATACAACGACCGCACAGTTGGCAGTGCCACCGCGCATTTCAGCACCGTAAGACGGGAACCAGGAGACATGCTTGTCTTCTTTTTCAAGACCGGCGTAGCACATAACCTGACCCATAACCATAATACCCTGACCACCAAATCCTGCTAACTGGAATTCCATTGTCATTTAGGCCACCTCCTCGGGTGATTTCAATACTCCGAGGGGATACTGAGCAGTAACCTCACCCTCGACACGTTTGACTGACTCAACTGGAGCAACACCCCAAATCGTCGGGCATGAAGACAGTACTTCAACGAAAGAGAAGCCTTGTCCGGATTTCTGGACTTCAAAAGCTTTCCGGATGGCCTTCTTTGCTTTATTAATTTCAGCAACATTTGCAGCAGATACACGTGCGACATACACAGCACCATCCTGAAGAGCGAGCATTTCTGCCATCTTCAGCGGCATGCCATTGGCTTCAGCTGTCCGGCCTGCCGGCGTTGTTGTGGTTTTCTGTCCCATCAGTGTTGTGGGGGACATCTGACCACCGGTCATGGCGAAGTTGGTGTTGTTGGCCATGATCACTGTGATTTTCTCACCCCGGGCTGCAGCGTGAATTACTTCTGAACAGCCAATGGCTGTGCAGTCGCCGTCGCCCTGATAGGTGAACACGAATTTATCGGGATGAGATCGTTTGATCCCGGTGGCAATCGCCGGAGCACGACCATGAGCGCCGCCGATACCGTCAACATCAAAGAAGCGGGCGCTAGAGCAACCAATGCCTCCTACGCCGATGGTGTCCTTCTGAATGTCCATTTCATCGATAACTTCAGCAACCAGACGCTGAATGATACCGTGACTGCAGCCGGCACAGAAGGAAAGGGGAACATCCATGTAACTTTTAGGTCTACCGAATACTTTTTCCATTACCAGCGCACCTCCTGCCCAGTGCCTAATTTTTCAACCATTGGAACCACTTCGTCTGTGGAAGGAATCAGACTTCCGTAAGTGTGCTCAAAGTATACCGGGAATTTACCCTTTACAACATTGACCACATCTTCGACCATCTGTCCGCCGTTGGCTTCGATTACCATGATTCCCTTAACAGAGTCAGACAGTTTTTCGAAAGCTTTTGCCGGGAACGGCCAGGCAGTAATGGGACGAATGAAGCCAATTTTCTTGCCGGTAGCCTTGCGGATTCTTTCAACCGCATTGGCGGAGATCCGGCCTACGCTGCCGAACGCTGCTACCACATACTCAGCATCATCCAGATGTCTTTCTTCCCAGCGCTGTTCTTCATCAGCGATCTGTTTGTATTTATCAAACATAAGATATTCAAACTTTTCTTCTGTTACACCAGAGCTGACCATGTTCTTTTCTTTACGGTCACCCTTACCTGTCAGTGCCCAGGGTTTTTCGGGAAGAGTATTGAGATCTCTCATTTCCGGAAGTACCAGGGGCTCCATAACCTGACCGATCAGGCCATCCGCATATATGTATACCGGATTGCGCCATTTATCTGCCAAATCAAATGCTTCATGCATCAGACTGGCCGCTTCCTGTACAGAAGACGGGCTCAATACGATGCAACGATATCCACCATGGCCGCCGCCCTTGGTTGCCTGCCGATAGCTGGACTGTGTAGGCTGCAGACCACCGATACCAGGGCCTCTCCGGGACATGTCAACGATAACGCATGGAACTTCAGCACCCGCGATGTAGGAAATCCCTTCGGATTTCAGGCTGATTCCGCAACTGGAAGATGAAGTCATAACTCTCTTGCCAGCAGCAGCAGCGCCGTACACCTGGTATATGGCTGCCAGTTCACTCTCTGCCTGCAGGTAGGTACCTCCTACTTCAGGCATTCTCTTTGAAAGGTACTCTGGAATCTCATTCTGTGGGGTGATCGGGTATCCGAAGAAGTAGCGACAGCCTGCACGTACAGCAGCTTCGGCAACAGCTTCGTTCCCTTTCATGAGAATTCTTTTCTCTGCCATTATCTTATCTCCTTTCAAATCTTCCTGACCTTCTCATTGGTTCAGTCTTACTTGTACACTTCGATGCAGATGTCCGGGCATGCCCGGGCGCACATGGCACAGCTGATGCATGCCTCCTGGTCAGTGCAGGTTGCCGGGTGATAGCCGGCAGCATTGATGCTTTCGGAAAGCTTCATGATGCCCTTCGGGCAAGCTACGGTACACAGTGCACAACCTTTGCAACGATCTTCATTTACCACTACTTTTTGCACGTTTTTGCCTCCTTTCCACCATGGTCATCCAGATTAACACCGAAAAAAAAGGACGCATGGAAACCAGCGTCCACCAGCTTCATCTTTTGATTCTCCTTTGAGAGGAGTTTTCCCTGCCTGAGTCGTAAAAAAATGCAATATCAGTGTCCTTTTTTCATTTCAAGCCGTTAGCAATTGCAAGAACACTGTCACAGCCCCCGATAATCACTCCGCCGAGCTTGGAGTTTTCCAGACAATAATGCTGCAATCAGTTCTTTCTCATTACTGACCTGGACTGCCAATTCTGTATAACAGCGCCCAATTTCATGCAGACTATGGGCATCGCTGCCGCCAGTGCCGGGCAATCCAAGACTTTGAGCCAGCATACCAGCCTGCCGATTTTGATCGTCAAGGCACTGCCCATTGCAGACCTCCATTGCACAAATGCGGGGATGCTCTGCCAGCTCCCGAGCGTAAAACTGATAGCCGGGCTTAAACGGATGCGCAATAATTCCCGCTCCGCCGACTGCCTCCAGCAACTGCACAACTGCCTCTGGGGTGATGCGACTGCGCCCATAGGGGGTCTTCCAACAGTCGCTATCCACGCCAAACACGAGAATGTGTCCTACCGTGGTGGAGAGTTCTGCCCCGCGGAACACCGGGAAATCAATTTCTGCAGCAGCGTCCAATACAGGTGCCGACTGATCAAAAGTATTGTGCTCTGTAACACAGACCGCATCCAGCCCGATCTGTCTCGCCCGGCGCACCATATGCCGGGGATCCAGATCACTGTCGTAGGAAAACATGGTGTGAACATGCAAATCAATTTTCATATGCTTTACTCAGGCCTCTTTCAAGTCAGGATAATGTCAGCAATCGTACCGCCAGCGGGGATCATTGGCCAGACGTTTTCTTCTGGGTCTACGCGAAAATCCAAGACGACCGGCCGATCGTTGACTGCCATGGCCTGGCGCAGCGCATCTTCTACATCTTCTTCTTTCTCCACTCGCAACCCCACACCACCATACGCTTCAGCCAGTTTGACAAAATCCGGCTGATCACTGATGTCGGTAAAGGCATACCGTCGCTCGCAGAAAAGCTCCTGCCATTGACGAACCATCCCCAAATAGCAGTTGTTCATAATGCAAATTTTGATGGGCAGTTTGTAGCGTACCGCCGTACTCAACTCCTGAACATTCATCTGGAAGCTGCCATCACCAGCTATGCAGAATACATCCCGGTCCGGGCAGCCGATTTGCGCACCCACTGTGGCAGGCAGTCCGTATCCCATGGTTCCCAGTCCTCCTGATGAGACAAAGGAGCGGGGATATTTGTACTGATAATGCTGGGCTGCCCACATTTGATGCTGTCCAACCTCGGTTGTGATAATGGCTTCACCTTTTGTCATAGCACAGATGGTCTCAATCACCTTTTGAGGCTTGATTCGTCCGTTGGGTGTGTATTTCAGCGGATGTTCTTTCTGCCAGGTCTGTACCTGCTTGAGCCACTCCGGATTCTGATCCCGTTCCAACTGTACCAGGATGGCATTAAGGACATTTTTTACATCTCCCACAATCGGCACATCCACCAGAACATTTTTGCCAACTTCCGCCGGGTCTATGTCAACATGGATGATGGTGGCTTTATCTGCAAAACAATCACATTTTCCTGTTACCCGATCATCAAATCGTACGCCAACGGCCAACACCATGTCCGCATCTGCAATTGCGTAATTGGCAGCGACCGTGCCATGCATCCCCAGCATGCCCAAAAAGAGCGGATGATTCCCAGGGAATCCCCCCATCCCCATCAGGGTCGTTGTGACTGGAATTGAACGCAGTTCGGCCACCGCAAGCAGTTCTTTATGGGCTCCGCTGCTGATGATACCGCCGCCTGCGTAGATCACCGGTCGTTTTGCTGCAAGAATCGCTTCCACAGCAGTTTTAATCTGGGTAGCGTGACCGTGGTATGTTGGTTTGTATCCCGGCATTTCTTCAACATCCGGGAAATTGTAGGCACAGGATGCCAAAAGCACATCCTTCGGAACATCAATGAGCACCGGGCCCGGCCGACCGGTGGTCGCAATATGGAAAGCCTGTCGAAGCACCCGGGAAAGATTTCGCACATCTTTGACCAGATAATTGTGCTTGGTAATCGGCAGTGTAATCCCTGTGATATCGACTTCCTGAAATGAATCTTTGCCCAGCATCGGCACTGGTACCTGCCCGGTGATGGCAATCAACGGTACAGAATCCATATAAGCGGTGGCAATGCCGGTGACCAGGTTCGTCGCACCCGGACCCGAAGTAGCGATGCAGACTCCGGGGCGGCCGGTGACGCGTGCATAGGCATCTGCACCATGGGCAGCCCCCTGCTCATGACGTACCAGAATGTGTCGGATTTCTTTGCAATCCATCAGCACATCGTGCAGGGGTATGACTGATCCCCCCGGATAGCCGAAAACTGTATCTACTCCCAGGTCAACAAGACACTGCACAAGAATTTGAGAACCAGTCATCATACGATCACCTCTTTTTTTATTGTCAGCCGGCTGATTATTTGCCTGTCTGTTGATTGCCATAAAAAAACCTCCCGTCCTCATTGAACTATTCAATAAGGGACGAGAGGATTGTTCCTTTCGCGGTACCACCCTTTTTCACATTCGCCTCACAGCGTCTGCCTCACAGAGTACTTGCCTACGGCGCATACTCCGGCACGGTAACGGATGCCTGAGCTTCCGGCACGGCCTACTGGGATCTGTCTGCACAGTTCTTTCAGCCTGCAGTTCGAGGATGATCTTCAATACAGCCCATTTCTGCCGTTTCTCAGCGTAGCGGCTCTCTGTATTCCATGCGCGCTGTATTTACTCTTCCTGTCATCACTTTTGGGTTATGCTATTCACTTGTCTAATCCTGAAATACGGCTCCGGTACTGGCAGATGTTACCATCCGCGCATAGCGGCCCAGATATCCGTGGCTGATCTTAGGTTTAGGAGCCGTCCATTCGGCCAGTCTCGCACGAATTTCTTCATCAGTCAGGACAACATTCAAGCGCTTTTCAGGTATATTGATGTCTATTATATCATGTTCCTGCAAAATTGCAATAGGTCCACCCGACATTGCCTCCGGTGAAACATGACCGATGGCAGCACCCCGGGTCGCCCCGGAGAAACGTCCGTCTGTGATCAGTGCGACACTTTCGTCCAGGCCCATGCCAGCCAGTGAAGACGTGGGGGTTAGCATCTCCCGCATCCCCGGCCCACCCTTAGGCCCTTCGTAGCGGATCACAACTACATCCCCTTTTTCGATCGTACCACCGGTAATGGCCGCCATAGCATCCTCTTCACTGTTAAAGATTCTTGCCGGCCCTTGGTGTACCAGCATGGCTTTGGCCACGGCTCCTTGTTTCACAACGGCTCCATCCGGTGCCAGATTGCCAAACAATACCGCAATGCCGCCTGTTTGGTTATACGGGTCATCGATTGAGCGGATTACTTCCCGATTATGTACCCGGGCGTTCTCATAGGCTGCTCGTACAGGTTTACCGGTCACTGCCAGGCAGTCGCCATTGAGAAGTTGTCTTTTGCTTAGTTCATTCATCACTGCCTGAATTCCGCCCGCTTCGTGCAAATCTTCAATCCGATGCACTCCGGCTGGACTAAGCTTGCACAGCTGCGGCGTTGTCTCACTGATGCTATTAATCTTCTTAAGATCAATCTTCACTCCTGCTTCCCGGGCAATGGCCGGCAGATGCAGTACAGTATTGGTAGAGCACCCCAGGGCCATATCCACTGTCAGGGCATTGATAAATGCTGCTTCTGTCATGATATCCCGTGGCCGAATGTTCTTCTCCAGCAGTGCCATCACCTGCATTCCCGCCTGTTTGGCCAAGCGGACACGTGCTGCCTGGATTGCCGGAATTGTTCCATTTCCGGGCAGACCCATGCCCAAAACTTCTGTGAGGCAGTTCATGGAGTTAGCCGTAAACATTCCAGCACACGAGCCACAGCCTGGACAGGCTGCATCTTCGGCTTCGCAGACTTCTGCTTCGGTGATTTTTCCACTGGCAGCTGCTCCCACATATTCAAACATGCTGTTCAGATCCACTTTCTTCCCTTTGAATGTCCCTGCCATCATTGGACCACCGCTGATAACCACTGTAGGAATATTCATCCGGGCCGCTGCCATCAGCATCCCCGGAACGATCTTGTCGCAATTGGTTACCATGACCAGCCCATCAAAAGGATGGGCTTCTGCCATGATCTCAATTGAGTCAGCAATAAACTCCCTGCTGGCCAGAGAATATTTCATCCCCCGGTGATTCATCGCAATACCGTCACAGACACCGATGGTGGGAAACGCCAAGGGCGTGCCACCGGCCATTCGCACTCCTGCTTTGACTGCCTCGGTTATTCCGTTCAGATGAATATGTCCGGGGATAATTTCATTAAACGAATTCACGACACCGATCATCGGCCGGCGGATTTCTTCATCCGTCAACCCCGATGCCTTCAGCAAAGAACGGTGCGGAGCTTTCTCCAAGCCTTTTTTCATCTGGTCGCTGCGCATGGTCTCCCCTCTTTCTGTCCTTGCCCGAATCGGGCCCGGTTCCTTATTTCTTCAGCCAGGGCATCATCGCCCGCAGCTTCTCGCCGACTTTTTCAATCATATGCTGGCTTTCTTTTTCCTGAATGGCATTGTACACGGGCCGGTTGGTCTGATTTTCCAGGATCCACTCCCGGGCAAACTGTCCCGACTGAATTTCTGCCAGCACTTTCTTCATTTCCGCCCGCGTGTTTTCATTGATAATCCTCTTGCCGATCATAAAGTCACCGTATTTGGCAGTATCACTTACCGAATAACGCATCCCGGCAAGACCGCCTTCATAGATCAGGTCCACAATCAGCTTCATTTCGTGCAGGCATTCAAAATAGGCGGCTTCCGGTTGATAGCCTGCATCTACCAGTGTTTCAAATCCGGCTTTAATCAGTTCAGATACACCACCGCATAACACAGCCTGCTCCCCGAAGAGGTCGGTCTCGGTCTCCTCCTGGAAAGTGGTAGCCATCAAACCAGCCTTGGTACAGCCGATTCCTTTGGCATAGGCAAGGCCGATATCTTTGGCTCTACCTGTGTAATCCTGGTAGACAGCCAGCAGACCCGGTACGCCGACTCCCTGTTCATACATCCGGCGAACCAGATGCCCCGGGCCTTTCGGTGCGACCATAAACACATCCACATAGGGCGGTGGCACTATCTGCCGAAAATGAATATTGAAACCATGGGCAAATGCGACGGCATTGCCTTCTTTTAGATTGGGCAAAACCTCTTCGCGATATGTCTGAGCCTGTATATGGTCCGGAATGAGGAACATGATCACATCTCCTTGGGCCGCAGCCTCTGCCACAGTGGCCACTTCCAGACCGTCCGCTTTCACTTTGTCCCAGGAGCGGCTGCCAGCATACAGTCCGACGATGACGTCCATACCGCTTTCCTTCAGATTCAAAGCATGGGCGTGGCCCTGGCTTCCGTACCCCAACACAGCGATCTTTTTCCCCTTGAGCAGATCCAGATTGGCGTCTGCATCATAAAACATGTTAGCCAATATATTCGACCTCCCTTATGTTTCTTTCACCCTTGGAGCCGCGCAGCATGGCAATTTTACCTGTACGTACCAGCTCCCGGATTCCGAACTTTTTCAATGACTGAATCATGGCTTGAATTTTTCCAGCATCGCCGGTAACTTCCACAACCAGTGTCTTTGGCGCCACATCAACGATTTTTGCCCGAAAAATTTCTGCCAGCTGCATGATTTCTGCCCGCACAGACTGATCTGCCTGCACTTTGATCAGCACAAGCTCCCGGTCCACATAATTCTCTTTCGAGATATCGCTGATTTTTACCACTTCCACAAGTTTGTGCAACTGCTTGGTCACCTGCTCCAGAATGGTTTCATCACCCTGGACCACGATGGTCATGCGCGACATTTGGGGATGCTCGGAAGCGCCGACGGATATACTGTCAATATTGAACCCCCGCCGACTAAAGAGACCGCTTACCCGGGTCAGTACACCTGGGTTGTTGATCACCAGAACCGATAAAGTGTGCTGCATATCCCTCACCCTCCTATCATTTCATCCAGGGCAGCCCCGTTGGGCACCATGGGCAATACATTCTCCGCTGTTTCAATAAAGCAGTCAATCACTACCGGGCCCGGATAGGCAATTGCCTCTGCCAGCACCGGCCTTACCTGATCTCCTTCGGCAATCTGCAGGCCCAGGGCACCGTAAGCGCGGGCAACTGCCGCAAAATCAGGCACTTTCTTCATATTCACCTGACAGTAGCGTCCATCGCAGTAAAACTCCTGCAGCTGCCGCACCATCCCCAGAGAACGGTTGTTCAAAATTAGGATCTTGATGGGCAGATCGTATTCCAGCGCTGTCCCCAGTTCCTGAATATTCATCTGAAAGCTGCCGTCTCCGGCGATGCTGAAAACCGTTTTATCCGGCTTTCCGATCTGAGCACCAATTGCCGCCGGTAGCCCAAATCCCATGGCCCCCAGTCCGCCGGATGAAACAAAGGTTCTCGGCTTGCGGAACGGGTAATGCTGTGCAGCCCACATCTGGTGCTGTCCGACTTCGGTGGTGATAATGCCCTGATCACCCAATGCCGCACCCAGTTCTTCCAGAATCGATCGCGGTCGATTGTCTTTTTCCCAATGCTCCGGACAGGACATTTTTTTCCATTCTTCGACCTGACGGCACCAATCTCCTGTTTCCATCTCCAGGGGAAGATGCTGACAGACATCAGCCAGAATACTGGCCACATCACCGACCACGGGGATATCCACCCGAATGTTCTTCCCGATCTCAGCCGGGTCCACATCCATATGAATAATTCGTGCTCCCGGAGCAAAACCGCTGATCCGGCGGGTCACCCGATCACCAAAGCGGACACCGACCCCGATAAGCAGATCCGAACGGGAAACCGCGTAATTTGCACCCGGTCGACCATGCAGCCCCACCATGCCCAGTGAGAGAGGATGGTCAGCAGGGATGGAGCCCAACCCCATCATGGTATTTACAACAGGAATGCACTGGGTCTCAGCAAGCTTTAGAAGCAGCTCCGATGAATCAGATGATATGACGCCGCCCCCCGCCACGATTACCGGTCTCTTGGCTTCTTTGAGTGCTTTGATTACCCGATCGATTTGCAGCAGGTGCCCACGCTCGGTGGGTCGGTAGCCGGGCAAATCAACCTTATCCGGGTATACAAAGTCAATGGTCTGATTGCTGACATCCACCGGAATATCCACCAGCACCGGCCCAGGCCGGCCTGTCCTGGCAATAAAGAATGCCTCTTTCATAATCCGGGGAATATCTTTGGCTCGTTTGACCAGATAGTTGTGCTTGGTAATGGGTGCTGTGATCCCCGTGATATCCACTTCCTGAAATGCGTCTGTGCCGATTAGTCCTGTAGCAACCTGACCTGTAATGACCACCATGGGCACTGAATCCATATACGCATTGGCAATGCCAGTTACCAGGTTCGTAGCGCCGGGCCCGGAGGTGGCCAGACACACACCCACCTTGCCGGTCACTCGAGCATAACCGTCAGCTGCGTGCGCCGCCCCTTGCTCATGCCGGGTCAGGATATGGCGCAAATCCGAGTGAAAGAGCGCATCATAGATATGCAGCACTGCTCCTCCCGGAAACCCGAATATGACCTCAACATCTTCTGCCTGTAAACATCGAATCACCGCTTCTGCACCTGTCAGCCGCATGATTCCACCTCCCAGTTATTCGTTATGGATAAAAAAAAGCTCGCGCACCTTACAAAAAGGGGCGAGATCTCTTCGCGTTACCACCCTGCTTTACTATGCCTTTGCAGACACAGCCTCCTTAGGTACAGGCAAGAAGCCAATACCCTGGACCGGATAACGGGCGTCCAATGCCCGGCAGCACTTACTTCACCATTTCAGCCTGCAGCTTAGGGGTGACAGAATACCATCGTCTCCAGTACCGGCTTGCACCTCACCCGGCTCTCTGTAACTGTACTCGATTGCCCTACGTCCCCGTCATCGCTTTGATGTCGCCGGAAATTCCGGCTGGTTTTAAGATATATTCAATTCGCACTCGTATGCAAAAGTCCTTCTTTGAAAATGACCTTTTTTAAAAAAAAATTTTATCAGGCGCGATCCGCCACCCATTTTGACAGGATCTGTTCGATTTCCACCATGGCATCTGCCAGATAGTGACCTTGAACATATTTTCGTTTGATCTCCTGCTTCACATCTTCATCTGGCGTCTGGATCAAAGACTGGACCACTGCCGGGCGCTCGTACCAGCGTCCGATTTCATGAAAATCCTGATCCATAAACAGCGCTACCGGGATAATTTTCTTACCGTTTTGGGACAGATAAGCCGCCAAATCCTCTTGCTGATCTCTGGAAAACACCATCAGCTGCACACAATTACTGACGGTTGCCATTCGGGCAAGCAAAGGCACATGCAGCACACAATCAGGGCACCAGGGCTCTGATAAGGCCAATATTTTCAATGGTTGATCCAGCTCTTGCAGCAATCGGATCAGATTATCCGTCAGTTGAACCTTCTCATAACGAGAGGCGAATTTTAGACCATCGTCTCCGAGCTTTTCCAGATAACTCTCAAAATCAAAACCGGTATGATACACTGCCGCGATATCCATAGGTTCCCTCCTGAATACGATTCTGTCCGCATATATTCTGCCCCGCCGCCCATTCTCCTGCTGAATATTACCGTCAGTTGGGCTGCATGTTCTCCACGGCAAAAATGAATCGCACCGGGTTTAGAACTTTCCAGTCAAATTCAGTCGAATCCGCTGTCTCTTTCATCATTTCCAGCAGCTCATCCAACGGCAACTCCGGAGCGGCTTGCCAGGCCAGCAGGCAGAGACCGCCCAAGTAAGGCACCGCCCAGCTGAAGCCACCATCTGCCCAGTAGATATATACCTCCGTGCCGGTGTGCAACGCAGTCGTCCGGTAGTCTCCCGGCACCAGCACGCCGCCTTCCTCCATGGCGCCACCTTTGAGGACGCCAGCCGGTTCATAATTGTCAGCCTGATCCCGGTCTTTGTACGGCGGGCAGCCGCCCCAGAAAAATCCTTCTTCTGCAGCATTATTGGCATAGAGAACATACAAGCCGGCAGCTTGTGCCCCCAACAGACTTTCTTCCCAGGAAGCCCAGTTTTCATCTTCTGGGCTCAGCCCGTCAGTTATCACCACCAGACGGATCTGCTCACCCACCGGCAACTGCTCATTTAACATGACAATCTCTGATAGTTTTGCTCCATAACGCAAGAATACATTCTGCCCCCCCGGTACCACAAAATAGTGGAGGCGAGCCTCGGGGGCAATACCGCATGAACGCCCATTCAGCAAGGAGGCTGCCACCATCCCCTGGTAGGCCATCGCTGCTTGCCCATCTGTGCTGACCGCTTCAGGATAAAAACGTGTCTCCGGTGCAAACTCTACATGCTCCCGCAGCACTTCCGGACCAAGGACAGCTACAGCCCAGCCTTGACCGTCATACCCCTGGGAGCGCAAATAGTTGATGCCCAAGCCGGGATTTCTGGCATTATCCAACCATGCTGCCGGATCAAAGCCTTCAGGCAGCACAGCCGCTGCCGGCCAACGGGTGTAAGTATCATAAGAAAAGCCTCCTAATACACCGGCTCGTACCAGGGAAAAATTGTGCCCGGTAAGATCTTGCCCGGCAAAACCAATCCGACGGGTCATGGACCCGTAGGGCGGATCCGGGAAACGGTCTTCAGTCACCTGCAGTGGCAAAGCCGCAGGATCCATTCCCTGTCGATAAAAAGGTGCAGGTAGCTGTTCTCCATTTTCTTGTTCTGTGCATGCAGTCAGCAGCATGAGCATCAATACAGCAAGGCAGATCAGTCGTCGATGCTTCACCGGCAATACTCCCCTTTCAAAAAAAGAACCAGTTTCTCTGTTCGTAGCGATAGCTTCTTTTGCCAATGATTCGACAGGAATCGGACCCACCCTTTCCTGCCCATCCGTGGCACTTTGGTTATCTTCTCCAAAAAACGGCTGATTCCTATCGGTCACTGAGGCACAAAGAAAAAGAAGGGCGATGGCCCTTCTCTATTCGCCTATATATTCGATTTCTCTGACTCGCCAGCAAGCAGCCCAGTGTCCCGGTTCAATTTCCTCCAGGGGTGGTTCTGCCTGATGGCAACGATCTTTTGCGTACGGACAGCGGGGTGCCAGGCGACAGCCGGTGGGTGGATTGATCAAGCTGGGCGGTTCTCCAGACAGCATGATTTTACGCCGGTTGCGCAGCCTCGGGTCCAAAACGGGTGCCGATGTCAGCAATCCCATGGTATATGGATGCAGTGGTCGATTGTACAGATTATCCACAGGGGCAATCTCCATGATTTTACCCAGGTACATGACGCCGATCCGATCACAGACATAGCGCACCACAGCCAGATTATGCGTTATGAACAGATAGGTCAAGTCATACCGGGTCTGGAGATCGAGAAAAAGATTGAGAATCTGAGCCTGGACCGAGACATCCAAAGCTGAGGTTGGCTCATCCAGTACCAGCAGTCGTGGTTCCAAAACCAGCGCTCGGGCAATGCTGGCCCTTTGCTGCTGGCCGCCGCTGAGCTGATGAGGATAGCGACTCAGCAGTTCTTCTCCCAAGGAGACTTGAGCAGTTACCTCGGCAATGCGCCGTTTTGCTTCTTCAGCACCAACACCATGAACATCCAGCGGGCGCTGCAATGAATCCCCAATGGTTGTACGTGGATTCAGGGATGCTGCCGGGTCCTGAAAAACAACACTCATCTTCTTCCGCACTTCAGCCAGTGATTTGCCCCGGGCTTTAAAAATATCGGTGCCGTCCAGCAGAATGCTGTTCTCTGTCGGCTCAGTCAGTCGCAGGACCAGACGAGCCATGGTGGTTTTACCGCTCCCGCTTTCACCAACCAGGCCAAACACTTCGCCGCGATAGAGATCAAAGCTCACATCATCCACGGCTTTTACTGTCAACACTTTCTTACGAATCAGGCCCCGGGCCATGGTGAAATGCTTTTTCACATTCTGCACTTGCAAAATTTTATCCATCCCCGTTCACCCCCTTGTGACAGGCCACATAGTGATCCTCCTCCACCGCCAAAAGCGTGGGGGATGCCAGCTGACAACTGTCATCAGCATAGGGGCAGCGGGGATGGAAACGGCAGCCGGATGGCGGATCAATCAGGTTGGGCACGGTGCCCGGAATTGTTTCCAGGCGCCCCTCTTTTTTTGTGATCTGGGGCAAAGCCCGCATCAGCAGATGGGTATAGGGATGGCGAGGTTTCTCGAAAATTCGATACACATTCCCGACTTCCACCATTTTCCCAGCATACATGACCCCTACCCGATCTGCAATTTCAGCCACAATACCAAAATCGTGGGTTATGATCAGGATTGATGTACCGTACTTGTGTTTCAGCTCTTTGCAGAGTTCCAGAATCTGCGCCTGAATAGTTACATCGAGGGCTGTTGTAGGTTCATCGGCGATCAGCAGCTGAGGATTTCGCGACAGCATCATGCCAATCATCACTCGCTGGCGCATGCCGCCGCTTAGTTCATGGGGATAGCTGTTTACGCGTTGCTCTGCATCAGCAATTTTCACATCCCGGAATAGGGCGATGGCTTTTTTCATCGCTTCATCCCTTGACAGTTTGTCCAACATGATGGCTTCGCTTACCTGGCTGCCCACGGTGTAAACCGGGTTTAGGGAGTCCAGGGGATTCTGAAAAATCATGCCGATTTTCTTACCGCGAACATCAGTCATTTCCTTCTCACTGCGTTGCAGAATGTCATCGCCGGCGAAGAAGACGCGCCCACCATCAATGACCCCAGGTTCTGGGATCAGTCGCATCAGTCCGGCAGCGGTGGTGGATTTGCCGCAGCCTGACTCCCCGACGAGGGCGAAAATTTCTCCCTGACCGATGGTAAAGCTCAAATCATCCACAGCGCTGAACCGTCCTGCTGAGGTGGCAAAGGATATGGACAGATTTTCAACTGATAATAACGGGTCACTCATGATGCCACCCCCTATACTTTCAGCCGGGGATCAAGAATGTCACGCAAGCCTTCCCCCAGCAGATTAAAGCCCAAAACCGTATACACAATGGCCAGTCCCGGAAAAATGGAGATCCAGGGTGCAGACCGCATGTAGTTGATCCCTTCTTTTAAGATCAATCCCCAGTCCGGTTCCGGCGGCTGCGCGCCCAGACCGAGAAAACCCAAAGCCGTGGTGGATAAGATGGCGGCTGGCAGGGCCAGCGTCGACAGCACGATAATCGGCGATAGAACATTGGGCAGAATGTAGCGTACCATGATGCTCAGATTGGACTCGCCAAAAGCTCGTGCAGCCTCAATAAAAGGCATATTTTTGATGGTTTGGGTCTTGACCCGGACAATCCGGGTAAACTGCGCCCAACTCACCACAGCAATGGCAATGATTACATTATTCAAGGACGGCCCCAGCATGGTTACAATGGCCATGGCCATAATAATGGGTGGCAGGGACCAGGTAAGATCTGTGATGAAAAGGATGATCTTGTCTGTCAGTTTGCCAAAGAATCCCGCCACCAACCCCAGGGACACTCCGATCAGTGTCTCAATGACCACAACGATGATCCCCACCCGAAAGGCAATCCGGGTGCCATGCAGTACCCTGCTGAAAATGCAGCGGCCATAATTGTCTGTACCGAAAGGAAAATCCGCACTTGGGCCTTCCAGTGCCCGGGTTGGATTCAACTGGCGGTAGGAGTGGGGCGCAATTGCATCGGCAAAAATGACGATGAGAACAATGCTGATGATGATAAATGCGCCGATCAGAAATGTCCTGTTTTTCTTGCCATCCTGCCATAGGTTGGCCAGATTCGCAAATATCTTCACAACGATTCCCCCCTCAGCTCCAACCGGACTCGAGGGTCGAGAAAACCAGCCAGAATATCACCAATGGTGTTGGATATGACCGTAAGCACTGCAATGATCAGGACAATGCCCTGGACCACAGGGAAGTCCTGCATCGATATGGACCGCCACAGCAGTCCACCCATCCCGGGCCAGGCAAATATGCTCTCAATAATAACGGAACCGCCAATCAGCCAGGGAAGATACAAGAAAAACATAACCGTTACCGGGATCAACGCATTGCGTAGAACATGCCCAATCAGCACCTGGCGGCGGGGCAAGCCCTTGGCTGCTGCCGTCACCACATATTTTTCCCGCATTACCTCGAGTACTTCTGACCGGGTCAGCCGCAGGACACTGGCCAGGGAGGGCAAAGTGATGGTTGCAACAGGCAGCACCAGAGAATAGATATTGGCATAGCCCGACAAGGGTAGCCAGTTCAGGCGGATGGCAAACACCAGCATCAGCAGGATACCCAGCCAAAAGGGCGGCATGGACCAAAGTACAATGGTTCCTGTAACCAGAGCATTGTCCGTTCGACTGCCACGGCGCACAGCCGCCATCAGTCCCAGCGGAACTGCCAGCAGATACTGAAGGAACAGCGCTGTTCCGGTGAGAATCAGGGTGTTGGGCAGACGGGAACGGATCATAAAAAGTACACTTTGACCGCTCACGATGGATGTGCCAAAGTCACCCTGGGCAATCCGCCGTATCCAGAAAAAGTACTGAAGATGAGGCGGCTTATCCAAACCCCAGCGTGCGGTAAGTTCCTGAATCCGCTGCTCAGAAATACGCGGATTGGAAACCAGACTGATGGGATCACCGGGCATCAGCTGCATTAGTCCGAAAATCAGGACTGATACTGCCAGTACCACAAAAAAACCTGTAAAGATACGCCGTATCGCATATTCCAGAATATCGTTCAACCTGTCCGCCTCCTGCTTCCTTACTTGCTGAATCTACTGGAAATTCGCAATTCTATTTTACTCTGTTTAAGAGGATCCTGCGTCCGTTTAGATCCAGCATCAATTGAATTCCGCTTTCATTTTCTTGTATTGCAAACCAGTATTCATGCGAGCTATCCAGTCGGAAACGACCAGAATCCACCGCTAAAACAGGAATACCATCCGGCCATAGGGTGCTTTCTGCAGTCAGCCCGGCGGCATCAGCTGCCAGGGTCAGCGTAATTTCTTTGCTTTCGCTTCGGTATGTCCCGGCCAGTGCCTGACTGATCTGCGGTGCAGGCACGCTACCCGTTAAAGGCGCAAGGTCATCACCCAGCAAACTGCGGGCTAGCACGCCTGTGAGATAATCCCTTGGACTGGTTTCATAATTGGTCAGAATCACGATGGTAGTATCAGCTCCCGGAAAGCGTGAAAAGCGTGCTGTAAAACCCTGGGTGCCACCGCTGTGCCATACCTCCTGAAGTCCACGTCGCTCATTAATAAACCAGCCTAGACCGTACCCGGTAGGACTCCCGTCTAGCAAAGTGGTGGGGGTAAAAGCCACATCGAACCACTTTTTGCTTACCGGAGGATGATCCTGGAGGAACCTGTGCCAAAGGTACAAGTCTTTCACTGTGGATATCAGATTACCATCGGCCCAACCGATGGTTGCCATGGTATAGGGTGCAGGTTCCCATGCGCCATCAGACCCTTGCCGATAGCCGCGAGCCTGATCCGCGGCGACCTGCCGGGGATCTTCGCCCACAAGGGTTCGGCTCATTCCAGCTGGGCGTAGCAGCGTTTCTCTGAGAAAATCGCCATAGCCTTGCCCTGAACACTGCTGGATAATATCACCGAGCAGCACATACGCTGAATTGCAGTAGGAAAATGCTGTACCAGCAGCAAAATCCGGTTGTTGATACGTGTGAATCATGGCAATGACTTCAGCCAGTGAAACATCCCTGTCCAAATGCTGGGGATCGTTCCAAAAGTCATCCACCAGGTATTCAGGAATCCCAGAGGTATGGGTCAGAAGATGTCGGAGTGTAATCGCTTGCCCGTAGGCGGGAAAAGAGGGGAAGTAACGGGTCACTGGATCATCCAGTCCCAACTTCCCCTTTTCTGCCAGTATCAGTACGGCCATGGCAGTGAACTGTTTCGAAACGGAACCGATCAGAAACCGGGTATCTGCCGAGATGGGCACTTTCGCTTCGAGATCTGCCAGGCCAAAGCCTGCAGACCAAACGGTTTTACCACTGCTGGCAAGCACTGCGCCTCCGGGTGCACTGCCACAGAATACCTGCTCTGCGGCCTGTTGGAATGCCTGCACCCGATTATCCATGCCGTCCTCTATTTCTTGATGACATCGCCCAGGTACGCTTTGCCATCGACGGCGACTTTCAAGCCTTCAATGGAGGACTGGGCTGCCATGTATTTCAGCTCACTGAAGAGCGGAATAATGGGCATGTCTTTCAGTACTTCTTTCTGTACCTGGCTGTAAAGTACAGTTCGGGTTTCCATATCCATTTCATAGCGGGCTGTATCCAGCAAATCATCCACTGTTGCAGAAGACCAGGGCAGTGCGCCTGTGCCGTACACATAGGTGAGAATATCCGGATCGGTCCACCAGTAGTAACGAGTTGCCACTTCGAAGTTTCTTTCTGTGATCTGAGTCCGGATGTAGCGGGAGTCATATTCATTCAGATCCAGTTTTACTCCCAAATCCGCCAGCTGAGCCTGGATTACCGGTGCTGCTTTTTTCAGATAAGTGTTATCATTGCTGACCATCATGATAAACTGCAGCACTTCACCGTCTTTCATCAGGAAGCCATCGGCATTTTTTTCTGTCCAGCCCGCGTCCGCCAGCAGTGCCTGGGCGGCAGCCAAATCATAGCTGTAGAGTTCTTCCAGTTCTGCTTCCGTTTCTTCATCGTAGCAAAGCTGTGCCGGTGAGAGAACGCCATATTTGACGATTACAGTATCGTTCAGCACATCCTTGAGCGCTTCTTTATCAATCCCTTTGGCTATTGCCATCCGCACATTCTTCTCAAACAGTTCTGGTATTTGAGTGTTCAGGCAGAGATAGTCAATTCCCGTCTGCGTATAGTCAAAGAGCTGGATCTTTGCATTTGCACCTAGATCTGCAAGATTTTCCACCGGGACATCCAGAATAATATCCACAGTACCGGCTTCCAGTTCACTCACCCGGGTAAAATCTTCGGGAATGAAACGCACAGTAACTTTTTCAAAATTTGCCTTGTTTTCGATAAATGGGTTAAAACTTTTATAATAGGGATTCTTCACCAGTGTAATGTGGGAACCCTGAACCCATTCATCCACCATATATGGTCCATTGCCGACAGCATTCAAGCCAAATGCTTCTCCTCCTAATTCTTCGGCTACATCCACATTGACGATGCCGCCGTAAGAGGTAGCAAATACCGGCCAGATAAATGCCGGAGGATTCTCAAACTCGATTTTCAGAGTCTGGGCATCTACCACGATCATGTCAGTAATGGGATCAAAATCTTCTCCGTAGGGGCTGATCTCAATATAGCGTTCAAAAGACTTTTTCACAGCTGCCGCATCCAGCGGATCGCCATTGGAAAATTTCGCTTCTGCATCAAACACAAAGGTAATGGAAAGGCCATCATCGGAGACAATGAACTCTTTGCAGCCGGCCGGATGGATTTCCTCCAAGTTCAGGTCAAATGTTACGATGGGTTCATACAGCAAGTCATGCACCACATTGTTCCAGGTAATCAGATGCATGTCCGTGGATTGAATTTCTTCCGGTACTGCGATGATCAGTTCATCGGCATTGGTGCTTGTACCGCCGCAGCCGGTCAGAACAGTAGCCATCATGGCAAAAACCAGCATCAGTATGAGTGCTTTTTTCTTCAGCATAATGATCCTCCTTTAATTTGGGTTGGTTGAATAACTATCTTCCAGACGCTTCGATCCTTGCTCATTCGATACCCGATCCGCCTCCTTTGTAAAATGCAAAAATATTCATTTAATTAAATATTTATTAGCATACAGGACAAAAATAAAGGCCCCGGACCCGACTGGAACCCTGTTCTATGCATGAATACAGTGTATTATCAATAAATATGCATGGACATAGTTTACCCTCGCTTTTCATGTATGTCAAGCTATTTTTGAAAAAAAAGTGCAAGAATTTTTCATTATGCTGGCTGATTGCTCCACCTCTCTGTGCATACATGGTTATGCATAATTGCATAATGGCTCTCTGCGCCCCAGCAGCAGGGATTTTCTCCTTTCATGGAGTATGATACATGTATACGAACCGGCAGGAGAGGATCTATGTGCAGAGCATGGTCATGCAGTGTACCGCCCGGGACGGAAGTCCCTTCATTCTGCGCCCCGCTTGTAATCAGGATGCCACTGGAATCCTGAAAGCCCTCAGAGATGTAGCCGCAGAGGAGATCTATCTGGCGGCGGAAGAACCCCGCTGGAAGCGTCAGGACATCCTCGAGATGATCCATGACATGACCTTCTACCCCTTCATCCTCGTTGCAGAAGCAGATGGCCGGGTCATTGGT
>CAZDAI010000015.1:0-23758 GCA_964503545.1 uncultured Candidatus Sumerlaeota bacterium | reverse complement strand
CAACCGTTTCGCAAAATTCTTTCGGACCGTTGCCGGCAACACCTTCAATTCCAAGAATTTCACCCGCGCGAATATTCAGTGTAATGTTTTTTAAACCAACGAGCCCCTTATCATTCATAGCCGAGACATTCTCCAATGACAAAACAGTATTCCCCGGTGTTGATATCTTCTTTCTTTCCTTGCGCAAAAAATCTCTCCCAACCATTAGTCGTGCCAATTCATGTTCATCAACTTCGCTGCGCAGGACTTCCGATACTTTCACACCTGAACGCAGCACTGTAATCCGGTCAGCAATTTCCATGACTTCGCGCAGTTTATGAGTAATGACAATGACAGCTTTCCCGGCTGCGGCCATTTTCTTTAAAGTAAAGAAAAGATCCCTGGCTTCCTGGGGGGTAAGGACGGCCGTGGGTTCATCGAGTATCAGCACCTCTGATCCTCTGTATAATGCTTTTAATATTTCAGCACGTTGCTGCTCTCCAACTGACAATTGAGAGACTAAAAGTGCTGGATCAATACAAATACTAAATTCTGCGGCAGAGGCGATAATTTTGCGGTGAATTTCTTTTTTCTTGAGGAGAAAAGGTAAGTCCGGGTGGCCGAGGATGATATTATCAGCAACGGACATGGAGGAAACGAGGCGAAAATGCTGGTGAATCATACCGATCCCAGCATTGATTGCATCTTTAGGCGAATGGAAGGTAACTTTTTCGCCGCGCATGAAGATGTTGCCACTGTCGGCCCGGTAGAGGCCGGTTAGAATATTCATCAAAGTACTTTTGCCGGCACCATTTTCGCCGAGGATCGCGTGAATCTCACCCGCTTTGACTTCCAGATCGATATTTGTGTTAGCGGGATTACCTGCAAAACTCTTTGATATTCCAATCATGTGAACCAGCGCCGGTTCTTGCATCGTGAGTCCTCCCAGAAAAATAGAATGAGCCACTGCAGACAGATGTCTGCAGTGGCTGTTGAATATGTTTATTCGATAGAGCCTTCAACACCAAATACAAACCAATCCATACTGAGCATATCTGCATCGGACATTACGGTACCTTCGGCAACCCGAATATTTCCAGCCTGGTCGCGTACCGGACCGGAGAATACGTCAAATTCCTTATTCATTAAGCCAGCTTTCTTTTCATTTACGAGTTCGATTACATCTTCAGGGACCATGGAGCCAAAGTCAGATAAGCCAATGATGCCGTCTGAAATATCTCCCCAGTATTGATTGCTTTCCCAGGTTCCATCGAGGATGGATTGGACAGTAGGAATATAATATTTTTCCCAATGCCAGATGGGACTTGTCAAAACCGCTTCCGGAGCGAATTCTCTCATGTCGGTGTTGTAGCCAACACTATAGGCGCCACGTTCTTGTGCAGCCTGCTGGGGGAAAGGTGTGTCCTGATGCTGGGCGATTACATCGACGCCGCCCGCTTCAAGGAGACTCACTGCTGCGTCTTTTTCCAAGACAGGATCGTACCAGGTATTTGTCCATACAACCTTAACTTTTGCATCAGGATTAACAGCCTGAACACCAAGGGTGAAGGCATTGATGCCACGGATAACTTCAGGAATCGGGAATGCAGCAACATATCCGATCATATTAGTTTCAGTCATTTTGCCAGCAACAATGCCGGATAAATAGCGCGCCTGATACATACGACCGAAGTAAGTGCCAACATTGTCAGCAGTCAGGTATCCAGAACAATGCAGGAAAGTTACATCGGGATTTTCTTCAGCAATCTTGATGACGCTGTTCATATACCCAAAACTTGTAGCGAAAATGATCTCGTTGCCGTCTGCAATCAGGTCATTGAGCACTTTTTCTACATCAACGGGGTTTTCAGGAACTGATTCGATGTAGGTGACTTCAAGATTGGGAATTGCGTCTTCCATAGCCAAGCGGCCTTCGTTGTGGGCATAGGTCCAACCGCCATCACCAATGGGACCGACATAGATGAAGCCGATCTTGGTTTTTTCTGTGTCAGTACCCTGTGATGTGCAGCCAGCCAAACCCAGAACAAAGATCAGTGACAAAACAAGCAAAATCTGTAAAACACTTTTCTTCTGCATTCCGTTTCCCCCTCATATTTGTAGAAATCATTCAGATCGTATCTCCGAATTTTCATCAATGCTCGGCATAGAATCTGAATGCTAAAATGTTTTCGCTGTACTTTCGAAATATCCTGCCAAATTAGGAACAAAAAAAAGAAATTTTAACGAAATGTTCGCATTTTATCAGTTGAAGAAGCGTAAATTGATGGCCAAAAGCTGGATCTTCCGTATAATCATCTTAATCTTACGTAATATCAACCGAGGGCAAGCCATTGAAGAGACTATCTGGTCGGTAATTGTTGAACACTAGAGAAAAAGCCGGGAGAGGCTCTATGCCTCTCCCGGTAGCATCTTAGTTTCTTTCGAAAACGATCTTGCCATCGCTGATTGTTGTCAAGACCTGGATGTCTTTGATCTCCTCTTCAGGGCAAGTGTAGATATCAGCAGAAATAACAGCGATATCAGCCAGCTTTCCAGGTTCAATGGATCCGGTAATGTGATCCATGTAGCCGAGATAGGCGCCATTGATGGTAAACATCCGCAGCATATCTTCCCGACTAACTTTTTCTGCATCCCCGAGACTGCGTCCCTGACTCGTCTTACGGGCAATTGCCGCATACATGCCAACGAACGGATTGTAATGGGCTGAAGTCATATCAGAATTGGCAGCAACAATGATTCCGTAGTCAAGGTAAGTCTTAAGGGGTTTGAAGTAATCAATCTGCTCCTGAGTGAGAACATCGAAATAAATATCTCCTTCAACATACATAAACCCAGGTTGAACAGATACAGCTATTCCATATTCTCTCATGAGCTCAAGGGAATGCTTTGAAGGGAGATAACCATGGATAATATTGTGGCGCATATCGGATCGCGGGAACTTCTTCTGCGCGGCGACAAATGCATCCACAGCAATGTCTTGAGCACGGTCCCCGCATGTATGCACACCAGTCGACCAACCCATTCTGTGACCACGTAGGATTAGATCGTTCATTATATCCAGATCCAAACGGAGCGGTATATCGGTCACAGTTCCATCCCGCCAAGGTGCATGCATCATAGCCGTTTTACTGCCTACACCGCCATCGATGGCAATTTTCAACGCGCCAAGATTCAGCCACTCATCACCAAAGCCTGAGTCAATGCCTGTATATTTGAGCAATCCCTCCGTATATTCAGGGTCATATGTGCGCAGCCCATAACAGTCTGGCATCATATTTAATCGAATTGGAAGGTTTCCCTCCTTATGAAGTTTCCGGTAGGTTCTCATTGTGGGAATATCAACGCCAGGATCCAAAATTCCGGTAATGCCATAGCGGAGATACTCATTCATGGCAGTTTTCATGTAGTATTCGATTTTGGCTATATGCTCTTCAGGGGAACCTGTAGGGATTATATCCCTGACAAGTGCCTGAGCGCCATCACGCAAAACACCGGTCGGTTCTCCGGATTCAGGGTCTCTGTCGATGGTGCCGCGGGGTGGTGGGGGTGAGTTTTTGGTGATACCTGCTAATTCCAGTGCTTTGCTGTTAACAACCGTACGGGCAAATAATCTGTTAAGAAGAACTGGATGATCCGGTGAAACTTCGTCCAAATCCCAGCGGGTGGGCATTCTATATTCCTTAAACTGGCTTTCAATCCAGCCTCCGCCCAAAACCCATTCACCTTTTGGAGTACGATCGACCTTTTCTTTTACTTTTGCTTTCACGCCATCGATGGTATCAACGCCAAAAAGCATGACACCATCGAGCAATACTCCAGCAGCGGGTACATGATTGTGGGAATCATACACACCGGGCATAACCGTCTTTCCTTCAAGGTCGATCACTTTTGTGTTTTCATCGATTAAAGCACCCATGTCAGAATCAGAGCCACATGCGAGGATTTTATTGCCTGCGATGGCAACTGCACTGCAGACACTGTTATTCTCATCAACAGTTAGTACCTTACCGCTTTTCAGGACAATATCAGCTTTTGCTCCTCGAATAAAATTTTTCATGAACTACACCTCCCTGGTTTCCCAGCAATTGTTATTTTACAAGCTCTTTTTTCTCAGATTTGCACTTTATACATACTTCCTGCACATACCCTTGCTTGGTGCACATATTGGGTTCGGGTTGCTTGCAGCCGATGATGTTGCAGACCAGACAGCGGTACAAAGGTTCGCTGCACTTAGCTCCACTTCTTAGCCGACCATTGCAGATAGCCACTCAGATGCCTCCTCTCTACACATCAATAAAAAGAAGTTCGGCTTATGCACCAATTCTCCTCCACGAAAGCAGCGTGCTAAAACAAATGAGCTGAATTTTCGTTTGCGTGGGTGATGGATTTATAGTATAATATGCTTTGCACACGTGTGCGCCTGTAGCTCAGTGGATAGAGCGTTTGCCTCCGGAGCAAAAAGTCGTAGGTTCGATTCCTACCAGGCGCGCCATTTTTCTATCATAATGATCGCACACCAAACTATTTTACTGATAATTCAGATATTGTATTCAGAATGGTCCTTCAATGAAGGATTTTCTTCTTTTTTATGGTATATACTCAATAACAATTGAAGATGGTGCTGAATGAAACTGCGGGGAGAGTCCTGACCAACAGGCGCCGAAGGAGAAAAGTAGATGCTGCTAGGCATCTGACTGAAACTCTCAGGCAAATGAACCTGCAGTGGACAGTCCTCTGGAAAGTCCTTCCAGCGATCATGGATGGCACCGAAGGAGCATGGCACGGCTGTGCTTTATCTCTCAGGTACCCCGGACAGAGCAGTAAAATAGCGTTTGTTATTTTATTGTTTTTTTTATACCTGTCAGGCGTTACCAGTACCATCTATAATGAAAGGATTGAGACATATGATCGTCGTGACCAACAATCCTCTGCTCAATACGGGAGTTATGATCCGTAGAGATACTGTAGGAGAGGTACTGACGGTAGCCAGGGATTTAATCCATAATGGTCATCGATTGCTTAATCACCCAAAGTACGGCAATATTCAGGTGCATCAATGGAATTACCGTACTCTAATGATCAGTGACGATTCGGGAGCGTTGGATACTCAATCACTGATGCTTATTGAGGACGCGATCCAGGGATTTATAAATGCAGATACAGGGCGAGTCATGGGTTCAGAAAGCCAGATGAGGGATTATCAGATGATTGACGCAGATATTATTCTGGCAGCGATCCGATTGTCTGCCTCAGAGTAAGGCAATCGGTAGCGGTCAAAGCAAGAGGGGAGGTGAACGAATGAAACTTGAAATTGGTCAGATAATGATTCATGACATCCAGTTCGGGAATGAAACTAAAGTAGATCATGGCACTTTATTTGTGAATCAGGAGGCGCTCATCAGCCTGATTCATAAAGATGACCGGATTCAGTCAGTTGCGGTCGAAATAGCAAAACCTGGCGAGAAAACACGAATTATGCCTGTCAAAGATGTTATTGAACCACGGGTAAAAGTTGAAGGTCCGGGAGGTGTTTTCCCAGGTCAGCTGAATAAAGTTGCCACAGTAGGACAGGGCTTGACCCATGTATTGAAAGGGGCAGCGGTTGTCACAACCGGAAAAATTGTTGGTTTTCAGGAAGGGATCATTGATATGAGCGGTCCTGGGGCTGAGTACACGCCTTTTTCGAAAACCTGCAATCTCGTGGTTGTCTGCGAACCGGAACCGGGTTTGCCTGCACACGAACACGAAGAAGTGATTCGCATTGCAGGGCTGCGTACAGCAGCATATTTAGGTGAAGCTGGCCGGACTGCATCGCCCGATAAGGTAGAAACCTATCAGTTTGATTCTTTGCGTAGTGTTTATAAAGATGGTGAGAGCCTGCCGCGTGTTGCATATGTGTATATGCTGCAAAGTCAGGGTCTGCTGCACGACACTTATGTTTATGGTGTGGACGCAAAACGAATCCTGCCTACATTGATCTCCCCAACAGAAGTGATGGATGGTGCGATCATTAGCGGAAACTGCGTCTCAGCATGCGATAAGAATACGACCTACCATCATCAGAACAACCCGGTGATTGAAGAACTGTATAAGAAACACGGTAAAGAGATTATTTTTTGCGGTGTGATCATTACCAATGAGAATGTAACATTGGCGGATAAGGAAAGATCATCCAACCGTGTGGCGCAGCTGGCGGAATATCTAGGTGTAGACGGTGCAGTAATCACAGAAGAAGGGTTTGGCAATCCTGATACAGATCTGATCATGAATTGTGTCAAACTGGAAGAGCTGGGCATTAAGACAGTGCTGATTACGGATGAGTTTGCTGGCCGTGATGGGGCATCCCAGTCTCTTGCAGATGCAAACGTTAGAGCTGATGCCGTTGTGACAGCAGGCAATGCTAATGAGATGATTACCCTGCCGCCTATGGACCGGGTAATCGGACATGTGGAAACCGCCAATATTATAGCTGGCGGTTTTGAGAACAGTCTGGCATCAGATGGATCCATTTCAACAGAGATTCAGGCTTTGACAGGGGCGACCAATGAGCTAGGTTTTAACAGAGTTTCAGCCCATGATGTTTAACCATCTCGGAGAAGGAGGGGAAATAATGCTTGAGGGGAAAAAAGTCATAGCGCTTGGTGATCGTGACGGTGTGCCGGGCCCCGCTATTGAGGAGTGTGTCAAATCCGCAGGTGCGGAAGTTGTCTTTGCCGTTACAGAATGCTTTGTCTGAACAGCTGCAGGCGCAATGGATTTAGAGAATCAGAAGCGGATCATGAATTTGGCAGAACAATACGGAGCTGAAAATTTGGTGGTAATTCTCGGGGGTGCAGAAGCAGAATCCTCCGGATTAGCAGCAGAAACGGTTTCGAATGGCGATCCGACTTTTGCCGGTCCATTGGCGGGAGTACCGTTGGGACTCCAGGTATACCATATATTGGAAGAAGAAGTAAAACAGGAGATTGATCCAGCAATCTTTGATGAGCAGGTGAGCATGATGGAAATGGTGCTGGATGTGGATGGAATTTCCCAAGAGGTGAGCAGTATTCGCAGCCAGTACAGTAAATAATAAGCTACCCCTAAAAAAACAGGAAAGGGGGGAACCTGATGAATAAACCATTTAGAGTCGTACATTATCTGAATCAATTCTTTGGTCAGATCGGGGGGGAAGATAAAGCAGACATTCCACCCATTGCCAAAGAAGGGGCAGTGGGTCCAGGGCTCGCTTTCTCGACCGCCTTTGCAGATGAAGCTCAAATTGTCGGAACAGTTATCTGTGGCGACTCCTATTTTAATGAGAATATGGACTCGGCGGGAAAAGAAATCCTCTCGCTTATTGCTGAATTTGCACCTGACCTGGTCATCGCGGGCCCAGCGTTTAATGCTGGCCGTTATGGGGTTGCATGCGGTTGGGTAACAAAAGCAGTACAGGAGCATATGCAGATCCCAGCCGTAACGGGCATGTTTGAAGAAAATCCGGGAGTTGAATTATACCAGAAAACAGTCTATATTGTGCCTACATCAGATTCAGCTGCAGGAATGAGAAAAGCCGTTCCAATAATGGCTCGCCTGGGGATAAAGCTGTTGAAAAAAGAGACGCTGGGAGCAGCTTCAGAAGAAGGTTTTATGGAGAGGGGCGCAGTCCGCAAGAATTTCATTGCCGAAGAGAGAGGTGCCAAACGAGCGGTGGAAATGCTGATCGCAAAACTCAGCGGGAGAACGTTTGTTACAGAATACCCTATGCCCAATTTCGATCGCGTATTTCCACAGCCACCAATTGAGAGTAGAAAGAAAGCAAAAATTGCGTTGGTTACCTCTGGTGGAATCGTGCCAAAAGGAAATCCTGAGAAAATTGAGGCATCCAGCGCTTCCAAATTCGGCAAGTATCCTTTGGCGGATCTGTTGGAATTGACGAGTGAGTCCCATGAGACTGCCCATGGCGGCTATGATCCGGTCTATGCCAATCAAGACCCGGATCGTGTTGTGCCTTTGGATGTAATGCGTGAACTGGAAGATGCCGGTGAAATTGGAGCACTTCATCCCTTTTTCTACTCAACGGTGGGAAATGGTACATCGGTCGCAAATGCTAAAAGGTTTGCAGAAAGCATTGCTCATGAACTCGTTAATGAGGGAGTTCAGGCGGTCATTCTCACTTCTACCTGAGGAACCTGCACTCGTTGCGGCGCAACGATGGTAAAAGAAATTGAAAGGGCAGGTATTCCAGTGGTGCATGTCTGTACAGTGGTGCCTATTTCTCTAACAGTTGGAGCAAATCGGATCGTTCCGGCCATAGCAATACCTCATCCTCTTGGTAAGCCGGATCTGACGGCAAAGGATGAAAAAGCGCTGCGGAAGAGAATTGTTGAAAAAGCACTGCTGGCGTTGGAAACAGAAGTGGATCAGCAAACTGTATTTGAAGATGATTGATATGAATGGATTGAGAGGTAAGCGATGGGTTGATAGTACAACCCATCGCTGTACCTATTATCAGGAGGTGCAGAAACCATGTATCCTGTGATCAGAGGTGCTTCTTATGCTCTAATTCACGCACCGCATCTGCTGCTGGCCAACGGCACGACTCAGGCAATGGAAAGGCAAAAGGGATCTGATTCTGAATATCTGAAAAAACTACCGGATCATCTCAGAACTTTTTCAGATGTGGTTGGTTATTTACCAAATCAGGTGTATATTGGCAATTTTGAGCCAGGGATCCTAGAGACGGTTCCCCGGCCATGGTTTGAATACTCAACCCCTGATGCCATCCGGTATGGAACCTACGGTGAGATGATGCCGGAAGATGAATTCTTCGGATTGCTGAAAATAGTTGATGCTTTCGAACTGGTATTTTTAGAAAAAGATTTTGCGGAGCAAATTGCAGATCGCCTGGAAGAGCATCCGTTGGTGGGAGCTCAGGAAGCAGAGCGAGTTCGAAAATCTGTCACCAAAGACATAATTGAGAGAATGATTGCAAATGAGGGCGCGGAACCATTAAAGGTTTCGGGGATGTTGGTCGGTTGCGTTAAGAAAGCCCACGGACTGGACGAGAATCTTTCGGCCCATATAATGACAGAAAATCTAGCTGCCAAAGCATCTGCATATTTGGCAGTGAAGCATTTGCTGAAGAATACGGATACTCCCCCTGCAGCGATTGACTACATTATTGAGGCGTCAGAGGAAGCCTGTGGTGATATGAACCAGCGAGGAGGGGGAAACTTCGCTAAAGCAATTGGTGAAGCAGCCGGTTGTGTGATGGCCACCGGCGCTGATACGCGGGCTTTTTGCGCTGGGCCCGCCCATGCAATGGTTCAAGCAGCCGCTTTGGTGCAGGCTGGCGTCTTTAAGCATGTTATAGTTACCGGTGGAGGTGCCGTTGCAAAACTTGGGATGAATGGGAAAGAGCATGTTGCAAAAGGATTGCCAGTACTGGAAGATGTGTTGGGAGCCTTTGCAGTTATGGTCAGCCAAAATGATGGAATCCATCCAATTATTCGTACGGATGCTGTTGGACGGCATCGAATTGGGTCTGGTTCGTCCCCTCAGGCTGTCATTCAAGCAATCGTAACAGATCCGTTGGATTCTATCCATTTGAAGGCTGCTGATATTGATAAATACTCAGTGGAAATGCAGAATCCTGAAATCACTGAACCCGCTGGTGCTGGCGATGTCCCGAAAGCAAATTACAAGATGATTGGTGCCTTGGCAGTCAAGCGCGGAGAAATGGAGCGCACAGAATTGGATTCATTTGTGAAGGAACATGGCATGCCAGGGTTTGCTCCAACCCAGGGCCATATACCCTCGGGCATTCCATTTATCGGCCATGCACTGGATATGATCATGGGTGGGCAAATTAATCGAACCAT
Source organism: uncultured Candidatus Sumerlaeota bacterium (assembly GCA_964503545.1). Classification (GTDB taxonomy): domain Bacteria; phylum Bacillota; class SLNR01; order SLNR01; family SLNR01; genus JAXGQE01. Next base: position 13,895 of record CAZDAI010000015.1, on the reverse strand, counting down.
GATTATTGGCAAGGGAAGTCTATTTCTGGCACGGATGACGAATCAATTTGACGGTATCTCGTTTATTATTGAAGGGAATAGTTCCCAAAACAAAAAGGAAGAGCAGCTGGATATCGAAAAGATTCGCAGCCTAATCGCAGCAGCCATACGCGATACGGCAGAGAGATTGCTGAACTCCGATGATGAGCACTCAGCCTCAAGGAGGTGATGGTGATGAGCGGGAAAACGAACGAGGTGTTGGCGCAGGTTTTTACTGAGATATCTGACTTTCTAGATGGGAAAATTACTGCTGCGGAAAAAGTTAGAATCGGCGTGACCTTGGCAGGTAGTGAGCATGGGCCAGAAGAAATCGAGAAAGGCATACAGCTGGCAAAACGCCTTTATCCTGATATTGAGTGTTTGCCTATCGGCGAAAAAATTATTGCCGAGAAGGGTTCATTTAATTGTGATCGGGAAGTGCATGAAGAGATGGAGAGAATGCTTCGGGATAAAAGCATTGATGGGGCTGTAACCATGCATTATAACTTTCCCATTGGGGTTGCAACAGTAGGTCGAATCCAGGCACTTGCAACCGGTAAGGAGCTATTCCTGGCAACAACCACTGGGTCTACTTCGGCAAAAAGAACGGAGGCACTCATTCAAAATGCTATTTGTGGTGTTGCAGTTGCCAAATCATGCGGTGTGCGAAAACCCACAGTCGGATTCCTCAATATCGATGGGGCCCGGCAGGCCGAGAAGGCCCTTGCAATGATCGCCGAGCAAGGATATGAGGTGAACTTTGCAACTTCAATCCGTGCAGATGGCGGTACGATCATGCGTGGAAATGATCTGCTCCAGGCTGCGTGCGATGTGATGGTAGTTGACTCACTAACTGGTAATATCCTCATGAAAATTCTCTCAGCATCGCAAACCGGTGGCAATTATGAATCGGTAGGCTATGGTTACGGACCTGGTGTTGGCGTAGGAGCAAGAGATATAGTTTGCATATTGTCACGTGCATCTGGCGCTCCTGTTGTTGCTGGAGCGATTCGCTACTGTGCAGATGTCAGCAAAGGAAATATGCTGCAAATATTTGCCAATGAATGGCGACAGGCAAAGGCCGCTGGATTCGATAATATCGTAAATCCCAAGAGTATGAAAGAGAGGAGCAATGACGGGGATCAGCCTGTTTTATCGCCACCCGAGAAAGTTGTAACAGAAGAGATTGCCGGCATTGATATTTTGGATCTGGATGATGCTGTGCAAGTCCTATGGAAATCAGGTATATATGGAAAAACGGGGATGGGTTGTACCGGTCCGGTCATCATGGTGGCCACTGAGGATTATGAAGCAGCATGTGCTGCTTTGAAAAAGGAACGTTACTTGTAAAACTGAACGGGACATAAAAAACTAAAGCTGCCAAAGGGCAGCTTTAGCATATGCGAGGCAGTATCTCATCGGGCAACATTTCGATCATTCGCAATCCTCCATAACGAGTTTCAAGCACAGCGCCAGACTTACCTTCAAGGACAGTGCCAATTCGTCTGGCCAGCGAAGTTGGGTCTTGATCATGGATTGTCTTTATGATCCCCTCACTATCATCAGGGCTGCAGATGATAATCACTTTTCCCTCATTGGCCATGTACAAAGGGTCGATACCCATCATGTCACAGGCGGCAGCAACATTATCGTGTATCGGCACCAGTTTTTCAGAGATGCTCAGGGTTAGACCCGATGATTCAGCAATCTCTGAAAGAACTGAGGCAACACCGCCACGAGTTGGATCTCTCATGAAATGAATACCGGGAAAATGATCAAGGAGCTTTATGATTGTTTTGTGTAAGCATTGGGCATCACTACGTACTGATGAGGAAAACTTTATCCCTTCACGTTTTGATAATATTGCGACACCATGCTCGGCTATTGGGCCATTAATAAGGATATGATCACCCGCACGAATCTGACTCGGTCCAAGTGTCGCTTTGGGGTGAAGCCAGCCAAATCCGGTAGTGTTTATGAATATTTTGTCCCCTTTACCTTTCTCAACTACTTTTGTATCGCCCGCGATTATGGTCACATTGGCAGCTTGTGCGGTTGCTGCCATAGAAGCTACCACTTTTTCCAGATCCTCAAGCGGAAAGCCCTCCTCGAGAATAAACCCAGCTGTAAGATACAGCGGGATCCCACCGGACACAGCCACATCATTTACCGTACCGCAAACCGCAAGATGACCAATATCGCCTCCTGGGAAAAAGATAGGGGCAACGACAAAACTGTCGGTACTGACAACCAGACTGTGATGTGGGTATGAAAGCACCGCCGCATCATCCATTCTTGAAATATCTGAGTTGCTAAGATGCTTCAAAAAAATATTTTGGATCAGCTGGTGGCTAAGTAAACCACCGGCTCCGTGGGCCATACGAATCAATTCATCAGGTTGCATCAGAATGAGCCCCTCTCTGGGTGAAGTGTCGATCATATTGATGGTATGCTGCACAGGCACCTTCGCCTGATACCATACAAGGACCTTGGGGGTTATCAGGTGTGCAGTGCACGTCAAATAATGGACACTGATCGGGTTTTATCTGTCCCATGATGACATTACCGCAGCAGCAACCAGTATCAATGGGTGTATCCGCAAGGGGGGGATGGAATCTGGTTCCTGCATCCCATGGAGCGTAGGTAGAACGGATTTTCAAACCGCTGTTCTTAATCAAACCGAGGCCGCGCCATTGGGCATCTTCTGCCTCAAACACATCGGCAATCTCTTGTCTGGCACGGGGGTTACCGTTTACTTGAACAACTCGTGGGTAAGCATTAATAAGTGCTGCAACATGGTTTGAAGACATTTTTAGAATTAAATGAACTGCTTCAAGGATTTCGACCGGGGTGAACCCCGTAACAACTGAGGGGAGATTGAAACGTTCTGGTAAAAAAGCAAACGATTCCGTACCTAAAACAGCAGATACATGTCCGGGAAGAAGCAATCCATCGATCTGATGGTTGCTGCTAAAGAGCACAGTCAACGCTTCGGGAATGGTCTTATGGAAAGAAAGAACAGAAAAATTTGCAACATGTTGCTTATGTGCCTGTCTAATGCATGCCGCAACGATGGGTGCCGTAGTTTCAAAGCCAACACCGAAAAAGATCACTTCTTTATCAGGGTGGTCATGAGCGATCTGCAGCGCATCTAATGGTGAAAAAACAACCCGAATATCTGCCCCGGCTGCTTTTATCCTACTAAGGGAGGTCTGTGTTCCAGGGACCCGCATCATATCGCCAAAAGTAGTGCTGATCACACCTGGCATCTGGGCATAGGCTATCATTTTATCGATATCACTTTGAGCAGTTACACAGACCGGACAGCCTGGACCGCTGATGAACTCAATATGTCCTGCCAGAGTCTGACGGAATGAGTAGCGTGAAACAGCATGGGTGTGGGTGCCGCATACTTCCATAATACGGACAGGAACACTCGTCATTTCTTTAATTGACTGGATTAACTGATTTACATACTGGGGATCATACATTTGGTACGTCAAGCTCGTCCATCTCCTTTAGAATATCCAAAGTTATTCTGGCTTCCTGTTCACTGACAAACTGCAAAGCATACCCTGCATGAACCATGACATAGTCACCTGGCTTTGCGTCGGGCAGAAGTTGAATGAACACTCGGAAAATATTGCCATTGATATCTACCATAGCGTAATCACCGTCGAGCGAAAGAATAATGCCGGGTAAGGCAAGACACATGGAAATGACCTCCTTTTCAATTCGAGTTCAGGTGCTGATTTCGACTGCAGGCAACCGTTGCCTGCCCAAGGGCGATGCCACCGTCATTAGTAGGGACTTTGCGATGAATGTATACTTCAAAGCCCTTTTTTCCTAGTTGGAAAAGGATAAGCTCCAAGAGCGGTTCGTTTTGAAAAACCCCGCCGCTTAGCACAACTTTTGAACACTGTTTATCTTCCCTTGCTGCTACAATGGAGGCAATCACCATTTCTGCAATCGTATGATGGAAACGAGCAGCAATGTATGATATATTTCTGCTGTTTCTAATATCACTGATCAGGCTGGCAATGGTTTCTGCGGGTATGATCGTTTTGTCCATGATCTGAAAGGGATAGGGCTGATAGGGCAGATTAAAGTTTGCGCATTCCATAAGCTCAATGGCCGCTTGCCCTTCGTAGGTAGTATCCGTACAAATATTCAACATTGCGGCAATCGCATCAAAAAATCTACCGCAACTGGTCGTCAGAGGAGAATTGATTTTTTTCAGCCAGATTTGCAGAAGGGGCTCGAGCTGATTTTCGTATTGGGGGAAAAGGTTAGCTGCCAGGCTTGTGTTTTTTTCGCCATAAGTCCATAGATAACTGCAGGCCATACGCCAAGGATGGCGAACGGCTGCATCCCCTCCTGGCAGAGGCAACGCTTCTAGATGATACAGTCGTTCGTATGCTTGATAATCACCGTGTAGAATCTCAAAACCCCAAATGCTTCGGTCAGCGCCATATCCAGTCCCATCCAGAATAACTCCTAGCACTGGTTCAGTCAGCATATTTTCTGCCATACAGGCGGCCATATGCGCATGATGATGTTGAACGCCAATGGGATTACTGAGTTTATTCGAGCGATCGGCTGCCTGGGTTGACATAAAAGAAGGGTGAAGATCATGGGCTGTTACTTTCGGATCTGTGTCCAAAAAAATTTTCATATCTTCAAAGGATCGAACGTAATACTCTAAGGTTTCCTGATTGTATAGATCACCAATGTGGGGACCTAGGAATGCCTGCCCTTTTTTCAGAATACAGTAGGTATTCTTCATATCGCTGCCTAAAGCCAGAACCGACTCGTTGCAGTCAATGGGTGTTTGCACTGGGAGAGGACTGTACCCTCTTGATCGTCGATAGAAATATGGTTTCCCGCGAAAGATGCTGACAACCGAATCATCGCATCGATTTTGGATTTCACGATCGTGGAGCAGCAGAAAGTCCGCAAGACCTGACAGTTCAGAGAATGAGTCTTGGTTCTGGTAAGTTAAAGGAAGGGAGTTTCTATTCCCACTAGTCATGATTAATGCAGAAATCTCCTCATTGAATAGGAGACAATGCAGAGGGGTATAGGGAAGCATAATGCCAACTGTTGATAGCCGGGGAGCGATCGCATCCAGTGCAGGACTTCTATCCCTGATATTCAACAGGACAATAGGAGCTTGTGGACTGGTCAGGAGTTTTTCCTCCTCAGCATTTACAAAGGCAAAGGTTCGAACTGTTTCCAGATCCCGGCACATGATAGCAAATGGTTTTGCAGGCCGTCGTTTTCTGCTGCGTAGTTTCTGCACGGTCTCGGGACAATCAGCACGACAGGCCAAATGGAACCCACCTAAACTCTTGATGCCGAAAATGGATCCCGCCAAAATCCGTTCCTGAAACTGATCCTGCCAAGAGCCCGGGATAGGATTTCCGGAAATATCGAATAGTGAGACTTGTGGACCGCAGATTGGACAAGCATTCGGTTGAGCATGGAAACGCCGGTTGGTTGGGTCATGGTATTCGGCAGCACATGCCGGACACATTGGGAAAGAGGCCATGGTTGTCATGGGGCGATCATAAGGGATATCCCGGATGATTGTGTACCTTGGACCACAGTTCGTACAGTTGGTAAACGGGTATTGGAAGCGCCGGTCATCCGGGTTGAGAATTTCTTTCCTGCAATCAGGGCAAAGCGCTGCATCAGGGGGAACGAGCGTATGTTTTGGTTGGTTTGGATCGCTTTCCAGGATCCGAAAGTCTTCGTAGTTCTCCATGGGCAGTACTTGATAGGTAACCGATAGAATCTGAGCTAGAGGTGGTGGGTTTTCTGTGAGTTCTGTATAAAAGGCCCTTGTATTGTGATCACTGCCTTCAACATGAATGTATACACCATTGGCCGTATTGCATACAGAACCTCTCAGGTCATGTTTTACGGCAAGATTGTAAACAAACGGACGGAAACCGACCCCCTGGACAATGCCTTCGATATGAATGAATAGGTGCTTTTGAGATGTATCCTGCTCATGTGCGGATATATTCATTTTCTTCTCCTTGGCTTAGACACCATCAATATAGTCCACATAAAACTCTTGCCCCTGACCCATTTCTACATCTGTAGAAAAGCAAATAGGACATTCGAAACGCACCGCAGCGGGATAGAAACGGTGGTCACACATTCGGCAATGTGCCGATATCGGAATTCTTTCAATATCAAGCAGCGCATCGGAGAAAAGGGGATCATCTGCCCATGCCTCAAAGGCAGCCTGCAATGCTTCCGGATAGGCGGAAGTTAATTCACCCAACACTATCCGGATCGTTTTTATTTTTGTGAGTTTATTATCAGCAGCAGCCTTTTCTACAATACCGATGATGCCTTCCATCAAACTTAGTTCATGCATAACAAGCCCTCCGCAAGCTTCCTAATATTTGCTAATCATGATCATTGCACAATTTTGTTGCAGTTCGGGGAAAATTCTGCGATAATTTAGAAGGATTATGGTCGCGTTGAATGAATACTAATTTAAATATTATTATTTATATGTCTCTAGTATAGCGTATGCAGAATGCAGTGACAAGCTAACCCGCTCTGGAGCGGAAAAGCATTGTCTGTCTGGGACTCCGGACAGATATTTTTAAGTTAGTTCAAGCAATTCAGAGAGAAGATATTTAAGAAAAGGAGGGGTGTTGGACGTGAATTTCTTAGTCACATCGTTATTAGCCTTTATCGCGTATTTATCTCTTACAGTTGGATCAGGATCCATTCTGGGACTTTGGGGAATCCATGAAATCGGTGTTGGGGTGTTTATAGCCGTTGTATCCGGGTGGATAACTCGAAAAGTATTCTTCTATTATTCAGGAGCTGAAATACGCAAAGCGGTGAATCCTGTCCGTCTGATCAGCTGGCTGGTTTACATTTTCGGTCCTTTTGCATTAGGACTGGTGAAAGCCAATTTCGATGTAGCCAGTCGAGTTATCACGGGGAAAATCAACCCGGGTATCGTGAAAGTAAAAACCGGGCTAAAATCAGATTTTGCCGTAACAATGTTGGCAAATTCGATTACTTTGACTCCGGGGACATTAACCGTGGATTTGGATGACAACAGCAACGATTTGTATATTCACTGGATCGATGTAAAAAACTCAGATCCAGAGCCGAGCGAAGTGTATGGCAGTTTCGGCGACTGGGTAAGGAGGATTGCTGAATAATGCAACAACATTTTCTGATTGTTGGAGTGGTTCTAACATTGCTGACAGTAGTGGCGGCCATACGGTGCTTCATTGGGCCAACACTTCCAGACCGTGTTGTCGGCCTGGATACTGTCAATACGTTAGTCGTGGCGGCAATGGTTATTCTAGCTGTGGCATTTGATCAGGCAGTTTTTGTCGATATTGCCATTGTATACGCATTGCTGTCATATGTAACAACCCTCTTTATCGCGAAATACCTGGAGGGAGGGCTGTAGGATGGGGATACTTCAAGTGTTGATTTATGTAAGTTTAGCGATCGGAATTATTTTCAATCTGTTGGGTTCACTGGCACTGTTCCGGTTCCCGGATGTCTACACAAGACTCCATGGTGCAACCAAGTGCACTACTTTCGGCACAATTTTTATGGTTTTTGCCGTTGTGTTCTACAGTATATATAGTCACAGCGGAGCAGAAAGCAGTCGTTACATTGTTCTCGGTGTCCACTCTATTCTTGCACTGGGAGCACTTCTGCTGACCAACCCCACCGGAGCCCACGCTATAGCACGGGCAGCTCATAAATCCGGAGTCATGCCGAAATTTGCAGTTGTGGACCGTTTGGCAGATGACGAGAGGGGGAAAACGGATGACTGAGTTTCTACTTGCGATTGTCCCTATTTTAATTATCGGAGTCGGCTTTCTGGTTGTTCGCTTTGATGACCTTCTTGCTGCCATCATTGCTCTTGCGGTTCTCAGTCTGCTTGTTTCCCTGCAGTTCTATCTAATGCGAGCACCGGATGTGGCAATTACCGAAGCTGCAATCGGAGCTGCTCTGGGTACTGCAATTTATATCCTTGCACTTAAGGCAATAGCACGGAGGGGGGCTGAGAAGGTTGAATAACAGCGTAAAGTTTGTAGTTCTGATCTTCTTTGCAGCCATGCTGCTGGCAGGTTTGATGCTGATTCATCCTTTCGGACTTCTGGAAAACAGTGATGTCGATGATTACTATATCCAGAATGGACAGGCAGAACTGGGTGCAAACAACATCGTCACTACGATCGTATTTGACTATCGCGGTTTTGATACTCTGGGGGAAGCAACGGTCCTTTTTGGTGCTGCCGTTGGCGTCCTGACTCTGTTTAGGGGGGTGGGACGATGAAATCCATGAGTAAGATCGTTGTAATGGTTTCTCAGATTGCATTTCTCTTTACAGTGGTCTATGGCTTCTACATCATCTTCCACGGACACCTAACCCCTGGCGGCGGCTTTCAGGGAGGGGCAATTTTAGTATCAGGTGCTGCCATGCTGCTGGTCGCTTTTGGCCGAAAGCATGTGATGAAACTCATGCCCCAAAATCTTAATCACATTTTTGCCATGCTGGAATCCTTCATGATCATTTCCATCGGCATGCTTCTCTTCTTGCCAGAAGCGGCTAAAATTGATGGAACCGTATCCGCTGCAATTTATAACGCAATTGCAGGCCCAAACGGGTTGTTCGGATATAAATTCGCTCCAGGGATCAATGACGGATTCTTCAATACCGGTGGATTACTCGGTCCGAAAAGCATTGTCACAGGGTTTGAAGTTCTTGCTGCCTTGTATATCATAATCAAAGTTATGTACCGGGCGCATGAAGAAGATTTCACCAAAGATGACAGCGGCCTGATGAATCCGGGAGGTGACGAACATGCATAATATGCCGTACATTGCTTCCGGTGCTATGGTGGTGTTTGGTCTTTATGTGGTTCTTTTTCAGCGAAACCTCATCAAGATTGCAATTGGACTCAGTCTTCTTGAACTGGGTGTGAACTTGTTCCTTGTTTCACTCGGGTACAGAGAGGGCGGCATAGCTCCTATCTATACGATGGCACCAAGGACTGGTGAAATGGTTCTGCCATTGCCGCAGGCCCTGACGCTGACAGCCATTGTTATCGGTTTTGCAACAACAGCGCTCCTCCTGGCAATTATCATCGGGATCCACCGCCACTACGGTACACTTGATATTGCAGAAGTAAGGAGGTTGCGTGGATGAGTGAACTACTGAAGCATTCTGTTATACTTGCGATTGGATTACCTCTATTTGGTGCTTTTATTACACCAATTGTAAATTCTGTCAGTAAGAAATTGCCAAAATTCTGGCTGATTACAGTTTTTTCAGCAACCTTCGCGATTGTATGTCTAAACCTTTATAAGGTGCTGAACTTTGGAACTCAAATCTATGTTCTCGGCGGAGAAAGTTTTAGTATTCCTCTCGTGTCAGGTATGTCTTTGCCAATTCGAATTATTATTCATCTGGATGCAATGAGTGCATTTATGGCGTTCTCCGGAACACTTGTGGCTCTTGCTGCTGCGATTTTCTCCGATGCATTCATGAACAAATCAAGTGCAATTGACGAATATGACACACTGCTGATGCTGCTGTTGGCTGCCATGATGGGTATGGTAACCACCGGTGACGCATTCAACTTTTTCGTATTCCTTGAGATTGCTGGAATATCAACTGCTGTACTCATTGCCTTTTGGCGTAACAGAGCCGAATCTCTTGAAGCTTCGCTGAAATATACGATTATGGGATCGATTGGAGCAATGATGTTTCTGATCGGCGTTGCCTTCCTGTACTCAAAATATGGTGTTTTGGATATGGGAGCGATTGCCGGCGGGATGAACGTTTCGATTGTAGATAAGATTGCTCTTGGTCTTATGGCTGTGTCGCTGGCGATGAAAGCGGGCGCTGTACCGATGCACATGGCAACACCTGACGCATATCAGCAGGCACCAGCTTCTGTGACTGCATTTATGGTATGTGTCAGTCAGGCGAGTTTGTACGGACTTTTCCGTGTGCTGTTCACGATATTTGGTCTTTCCATCAATGTTGAAACCATCGGCTGGCTGGTTATTCTGCTGGGAGTTGCGTCCATGTTTATCGGGGTTACAATGGCGTTGAAGCAGCACGATATTAAACGCCTGATGGCCTACCATAGCGTTTCCCAGACTGGCTATATACTGATGGGCGTAGGGGTTGGTCTGGCAGTGCTGCGGATTCCGGATGCATTTAATGCGTTTGGATTCGATGCTATGCAGGGCGGACTCTTTCATCTGATCAACAATGCTTTATATAAGGGCTTGCTCTTCCTTACCGCGGGAGCTGTTTTCTACGCTACCGGTAAGGATGATTTGGATCAAATGGGCGGTCTAGCCCACAATATGAAACTGACAACTGTCTTCTACATTATCGGAGCGGCTGCGATTGCCGGTATACCGCCCTTTAATGGTTTTGCCTCGAAATTGATGCTATATCAGTCCGTATTTGCATTCAATCCATTGCTGGCTATTATTGCGATGGTCGTCAGCATCATGACTCTGGCATCGTTTGTCAAGGTGTTCCAGGGAGCTTTTCTGGGACCAAAAGTACCGGCTTTTGAAAAAGCGAAGGAAGTACCAACCAGCATGCTGATCGGTATGGGAATTTTAGCCGTGATGATTATTGTATTTGGTCTGTTCCCGAACCTGGTACTAGATACATTGATCAGCCCAGCAGTTCAGGCATTGGTTGATCGAGCCGGTTACATCGGAATTATTGTCGGGGGAGGGATGTAAAATGGCACTCTTTACGAATACCGGAGTATGGGATCCGATTTTCTGGATCATTGCATTTATGGTTGCAGTTGCGATTGGTCTGTTCTTGGTTCGTGGTGCACCCAAAGGTAAGAGACTTACTGGAGACGCAGGGATGCCTTTTCTTTCCGGCAATCCGGAGGAAGTAAAGAAAAATATTCAGGTTTCCAACATGTTTTGGGGGTTAATGCAAACGCTGAAGGGGTACTATAAAGTGATGGATGATATGCATACAGGGATCTTGCATGATTATATTTTCTGGTATATAGCTGTTTTGGCAGTTTCTCTCGTCATCGTGCTGCTGTAGGCTTAGGGAGGTGAAGTTATGGCAAAACCATTGAATGAATATTTTCAGCGCTCACTTTGGGTCTTTCATGTAAACACCGGATCATGCAATGCTTGTGACATTGAGATTTTGGCCGCGTTAACGCCGCGCTATGATGTGGAACGTTTTGGAATAAAAAAGGTTGCATCACCGCGGCATGCGGATGTGTTGCTGGTGACAGGTCCTGTTGTCAAGGGTATGGATGAAAGGCTTAAGAGGATCTATGCGCAGACTCCGGATCCCAAAGTAGTAATGGTAATTGGCAGCTGTGGTTCGAGTGGCGGTGTTTTTTACGACTCCTACAATACGGCAGGACCGGTTGATCAGATCCTCCCGGTTGCAGTCTATGTTCCCGGTTGTCCGCCTCGTCCGGAAGCAATTTCCTACGGGGTAGTAAAAGCTTGGGCAATTCTCGAAGAATTGAGAGGGGCAAACTGATGAAAGGAGGGTCTGCTATGAAGAGGTTAAATGCTGAGGAGTTTATCCAGTACGTGAGAGAGCACATTGGCGACAGACTTTTGGATAGCCATATAAAGTTAAAGAAGGCCGGGCTTGCGCAGCTAGAATACGAAGTCGTTTGGCTGACGATTGATCGTGAAGCGGTCGTTGATACAGTAAAAGCGATGAAAAAACTGGATTATCCAATGCTCTCTGTAATGTCTGGTTACGATGCAGGAGATCATCTGGTAATCTTGTATCACATGGCTCTGTTCCGTACTATAAAGAATGGGACGCTCCATGTGGAGTTAGTTGTAAAAGCACCAAAAGATGATCTGTGGATTCCGTCAATAACCGCAGAAATACCTGGCGCAGCTGTAACCGAGCAAGAGAAGCGCGAAATGCTTGGCATTGAAGTGCGCGGTCTAGGAGATATGAATAATGTTTTTTTGCCAGTGGATTTTCCGAAGGATATTTATCCCTGGCGTAAAGATGAAACGGGTGTAGATGTAAAAATGCCAAAAAGAGCAGGAGGTGAGGATTAATGGAGACTCATGAATATTCCTATCGAGTACCGATTGGCCCCAATAATCCTGCTTTGAAAGAACCAGTTTCTTTCGATCTCAAGATTGAAGGGGAAGAAATCGTTGATGTCATTGTAAAGCCAGGTTGGGTGCACAGAGGCATTGAGTATCTGGCAACTAAAAGGAACCCCATTCAGGTAATTTATCTTGCTGAAAGAATTTGCGGAATATGTTCCGTTACCCATGCCTATAACTATGTAAGGGCAATTGAAGATGCTATGGATATGCAGATTCCCCCTCGTGCTGAGTATATCCGGACAATTGTTGCAGAACTCGAGAGAATCCATTCTCATATTCTCTGGGCAGGCTATGCAGGGCACATCATTGGCTTTGATACTTTATTCCACTTTTCGTGGCGTGAACGAGAAAGCGTCCTGGACGTGCTGGAAGCGATGTGTGGGAACCGCGTTAACTATGGAATTATGACGATCGGTGGAGTGCGTCGTGATATTACTCCTGAAGTTGAAAAGCTGACGCGTGAAAACATGAAACACTGGCTGGAAATTTTCAAGAAGTATGTTGAAGCATTCCTTGAAGATCCGATGATTCAGGCCAGAACCAAGGGTGTAGGTATCCTAACACAAAAAGATGCAACAGAGCTATGCGCATTAGGACCTACCTTGAGAGGGTCAGGTATTGCAGCTGATATTCGCCAAGATCAACCCTACAGTGCATACGGAGACATTGGTTTTGAAGCCATCGTACCACAACAGATCCATGGCAAGGTAGTTGGAGATGTTTATGATAAAATTACCGTGCGTTTATATGAAGTCAAGCAGGCAGTCGAGATTATTGAAAAATGCCTGGATGGGTTGCCTGAAGGGGATATTGTTGTAGAACCTCGGGTTGCCCGCGTCCTACCTTTGCTTAAAAAAGCAGACGGAGAAGGATTCAGCAGCATTGAAGGTCCACGGGGCGAAGACTTCCATTATGTGAAATTGGAAGAAGGAAACGAGAATATTACTTCATGGAAGGTTCGTGCTCCTACTTACTCGAACCTGATGACCTGGAAACCGATGATGCTGGGCTCACAAATTGCCGATATCCCGCTTATTGTAGCATCAGTTGATCCTTGTATGTCCTGCACAGACCGTGTGACTGTAACGGATATTCGAAAAGGGACTTCTACTGTGCTGAATGAAGAAGATTTGCGTAAAATGAGTACAGAGAAGACAAGGAGGTTGATGCGGTAATGAGTCCAATACTGGTCATCGGCCAAAGAATGCTTACTGGAGCAGTTGTAGCACTGATGTGCATTTTCGTTGGCCTGATATTGAAGGGTATCGATAGGAAAATTCATGCCCGCATGCAGGGTCGGATCGGCCCGCCGATCTGGCAGCCCATCTGGGACCTGCGCAAGCTGATGATCAAAGACAGCACTGTGCCTGAGAATGCGGTCCCTTGGTTGTTTAATGCAGCACCATTGCTTGGCTTGGCAGCTACCATTACAATACTCTTCTATTTACCGATTGGCGGTTTCGCACCGGTTGCTGAAGGATATGGGGATATGATCCTGATCCTTTATCTGCTTACACTTCCAGCGGTAATGATGGTTGTGGGTGGTTTTGCATCTGGTTCTCCATTTGCGATCATTGGTGCTCAGCGTGAGATGGTCATGATGATGAGTTATGAATTTCCTCTGGCTGCTGTTATCGTTACCGTTGCATGGAAACTGAACGCCGCATTGGGACCAGTACTCCAAGCAGAGGGTTTGAAAGCCTTTTCACTGGCGACAT
>CAZDAI010000014.1:0-23807 GCA_964503545.1 uncultured Candidatus Sumerlaeota bacterium | reverse complement strand
AACTAGAACATGCGTTGCGTTCCATTTTTAATCGAGAATACCAAATTGGCTTTACCCTGAAATTTTTGATGGGTGCTGCCACCGTAGTTATTGGTGGCAAAATCATGGTTGATTCAGGTGTTGCAATCGCTACAATGCTCGGCATATCAGAAGCAGTGATTGGTCTTACCCTAGTAGCTGTAGGTACGAGTCTGCCTGAGATGGTAACGAGTGTCACGGCGGCCTTGAAAGGCCATTCAGATTTATCGATCGGGAACATTCTGGGGGCAAATATCCTGGATATTACATGGGTTATGGGGCTTTCTGCCTTTGTCAGACCCGTTCCGGTCAGCTTGGCAACGGTGCAGATTGATCTGCCGGTTCTCGCTGCAATGGTACTACTGGTTGTAATATTCGGTCGTTCACGCAAAAGTCTGGAACGCTGGGAAGGCATTGTATTATTGATTCTCTACGCTGTGTTCATTACTTATCGCTTCTTCTCCGGAGCAGCATAAGTGGTATGATTTGGGGGGAAGAATAATGATTCAAAATAAGAACGATCAGGAACTGCTGATCCTAAAAGCAATTCATGAAGCGGACACACCCATTGGGTCCGGAATGATTCGTGAAGAACTGCGCCTTTCAGGTTTCGACTTAAGCGAAGCAACGGTAGGGCGAATTCTGCGGGATATGGATCGGCAAGGACTGACGCAAAAGGTTGGATTTCAGGGCCGCAACTTGACAGAAAGTGGCCTTAGACGATTGGAAGAGCTGGCAGGCGAAAAAGAGAGGGCTCATTTTGGCAACGAACTCCTGAGTACATTGCAGATCAGCGGTAAAAAGGAACTGATTGATATCCTTGTTGCCCGAAAGGTTATTGAAAGAGAAACGGCGCGAATGGCTGCGTTAAACGCATCGGACGCCGATGTGGAACATTTACGCAGAATTATTGAACGTCACGACCTGAACAATCGCAGTGGCTATGGCGGTGTTGATGAGGATATTCAGTTTCACCGACTCATTGGGAAAATTGCTGGGAATAAAGTACTGATGGCCGCGATGGATCTCATCCGCCAAGACGGGCAAATGACACCCATATTTGAATACATTCGCAAATACGTCAAAAGTACCGTGGTAACCGATCACCGAAAGATTCTGCATGCCATTGCCAGCCGAAAACCTGACAGGGCAGAAGTTGCAATGATTGAGCATATCAATAACATTATCGACGATGTGGAGAAGTACTGGTCAGTTCCTGATGAGGAACTGCACAGTACGGCAAACTAGTAAATCGATTAGAAATGGCGGTGATTACCATGGCTGATAAACTGTTTGAACATATTGTGGATGCGATTGATATTGAAACATTTGTTCTGTGCGATTCTGAAGACGAAGGGAAAAGAATCATGCTGGATTATGTTTCAACAATTGGACTGACCGACTCCGATATCGTTTTTGTCGAATTCTCAGGACCTGGAGCGAGGATTCGTGCTCGCGGCTATGCGTATCGGCCTGGAGATAGTTATCAGTGGCTAAATCGGTGTATCGG
This sequence comes from uncultured Candidatus Sumerlaeota bacterium, assembly GCA_964503545.1. GTDB lineage: Bacteria > Bacillota > SLNR01 > SLNR01 > SLNR01 > JAXGQE01. The sequence goes on along the minus strand of CAZDAI010000014.1, from coordinate 22,279 downwards.
GGGTGAAACAGATAATGAATGAGAAGATACAGAAACGAATTTTACTGGCCCCTTTGGATCCGGTCCATGATATTGGATTGAAAATGATTCGCCTTGCGCTAGAACAGGCTGGGCATGCGACTCAGTTGCTCCCGCCAGATTATCAGCCCCAGGAAATTATTCAAATTGCAGCAGAGCAACATTATGACTATATAATGGTCAGTCGTACACTCGGTTACGGAATAGCTGAACTGTTGGGACAGTTTATTGATATGGCGGACGCTGCCGGACTGCGGGAGCAGACGGATTTCATCATAGGCGGAATGGCGATTCGTCCAGAATTGGCCGCTGAACTGGGATTTGACGCTGGATTTGGTCCTGGAACGGATCCGTTAGAAGTTGTTGCTTATGTGGAAGGGCAACCTTATCGTCCGGCAGGAAGCCTGCAGGAAAAACGAAAGACAGATCTGACTTTGTCTTCCACATATCAGTATGCCAATTCCAAGGTGCACTCCCTTTTGGATGAAATTGTTGATGGAATCATCGCATGGGGAGAAGGAAAGAGTTCTCCAGGGATTGTTCGCGGACGCATGCGCCAGGCTATGCTCAAAGATCCAGCGCAAAGACGAGGAAATAGTCCAGATAAACGATTGCTAAATGAATATCTAAAACATACCGACAGCACCGTCCAGAATTTCTATTCAGCTGGAACATTGCCGAAGAAAACAAGATTTTTGAGCAGTACGGAGCAGGCACAGTTCGGACGCCTGTTGGAAAAAATTCGGATGCACGAAAAGCCCGTGGTATTGCAACACCATCCCAAACAACCCAAGGTCTTTATACAATACGGCACCGGCTGCCCGTTTATGGATGCAACCCACATAAAAATTTCGGAAGCATGGGGCGCAGATGGCGTATTGCATTTTGATCCATCCTGGGGAGCTCGTACTGAAGGTCTGCTTGACGGATACATTGCCCATGAAGAAGATGGTTCGGTGATCACATTTGATAATCTGGCCCAGATTAAACGAGCGCTGAGTGATGCAACTTTGTGGACTGTGAGAGCTCACCGGGGTCTGAATACACCCGAGACGGTTGTCCTGGCTGGGGAAACAGGAGCAGATCTAACAAAAATCAACATAGTATATGGTTCCCTAGGTGCCGGTACTGATCCAGAGCGTCTGACTGTGGATGGAATAGAAGCGATTCGCCTGGCGGCCGAGTACGGGCTGCCGTTTGATATTCCAACCAATGAAGAACTTTGCGGCGTGCCAGCCTTTAAAGCATTTGCCGGTATGTTGATTGTGGCGCATCTGGGAATACGCTTAGGAGCCAAACCGCTCTTAAAACCCTTGTTTTGTTATTCACCGGAGGTTATGATCAACGGACAGATGAAAGATAACTATATTGACTACAATGCTGCCAAAATTATGGCCCTCAGGAGCATATGCGATATCCCGGTCTGGCCAGGAGAGCCCATCGGCTTTCTAACACACAGTGAAGACCGAGTTCAATCATCCGTGACAACTGCGCTGCATGCTTCTTTAGCGGCAACTCTTCAAGTACCAGCAATTTCCATTGCGTCCTCGGATGAAGCCTACTCTGGCGGGCCGATCACTGCAGCATCAAGAATTGATACCCTCCGCAGTGTGCGCGATAGTTTCCGCTTCTTCGGCGGGGCTGGTATGCAACCGACTGAGCGTGCTGCACAATGGAGTGAAGAAATCGAGAACGATATTGTCCGCACCCTGGAACTGGTAATGGCTGAGGGGTCTTTTATCAGCGCCCTCTACAATGGGGTACTAGGTAGTCAGCAGGATGGGGCATATCCTGGCCGAACCGGCCGCGGCACAATCTTTGCCGCCCAGGAGTAAGCGATGATTTCTATTGGGATTGCTGGAACAGCAAAGAATACGGGAAAAACCACGACCCTTCAAGCGCTTTTGGAAGAAACCACCCGTGCGGGAATACGTTTTGGACTAACCAGCATCGGATATGATGGCGAATGGAAGGATAACATCACAGGGCTGCCAAAACCGCGCATTCATGTCCAAGAAGGGGCACTCGTAGGCGTTGCGGCCGCCTGCATCGGGGCTAGCACTTGCCGAATTCGCGTTTTGTCCGGTACAGGGATCCAGACCGCACTTGGTGAAGTATTAGTCGGTGAGGTGATAGAACCTGGACTTCTCATTACTGCCGGACCCAATAAAATCAGAGATTTGCATATCTTGCAAGAATCAATGAAAGAACAGGAATGCCAATTGCTCTTTATTGACGGTGCGCTAAATCGGATCATTCCTTTTTCACTGACCGATGGCATAATCCTGGCGACCGGTGCCGCGCGAAATATGAATATATCTGCTCTGGCTGATGATTCCCAGATCTTCGATCAGATACTTTGCTTTCCTTATCATCTAAACCCTGGAGAGAAAGGGGAATCGAATGTTGCGATCAGAAGACCGAATCAGAAAGTACTGGAGCTTCCCTTTAAGTCGCTGCTCACAGCTGATCAGGCGCACCGAGTCGCTGAAGCAGCAGATCCTGAGACAGAGTGGATTGCCATTCCTGGTGCGGTTCAGGCAGACGCACTATCTCTTCTGGTGAAATTGCTGCAAAAAAGCAAGTTAAAACCATGCATTATGATTCCTACTGCGTTGCAGCTCATACCGGGAGGCAGTCAGGAAACCACGCGTGCCGCGCTTTGCAGCTGGTCCGCTCAAGGTGGATGCTGGAGCGTTGCTAAGATTGTTCCGTTGTTGGCAATGACAGTGAATCCGTTCTATCCCGCGTATCGATTTTCCGGCACTACCTATGAGAATGCCTATGTGGATGCAGAGGAGCTGCTTCATGCTGTAGAGAGCAAAGTAAGTGTCCCTGTATTTAATATCAAAGTATCCGGCAGTGAACCATTATGGCGGATTCTTCTAGAAAAGTTTCTTAGAGACTGAGGTGTGCCGAATGGAACGTTTGCAAAAATATCTTGCCCGATCAGGCGTTGCTTCACGTCGAGAGGCAGAAAGCCTGATCCAGGAGGGGCGGGTACAGGTAAATGGTGAAACCGTAACACAGCCTGGAACCAAAGTGGATCCGGAGCAAGACCGGGTTTTTGTTGACGGAAAAGAAGCCTTTCCTGCGAAGGATATGCTGTATTTGCTGCTTAACAAGCCAAGCGGCTACATTACGACGGCTGCAGACGAGAGGGGACGAAAAACGGTCCTTGATCTTCTCCCGGAAATTTCTGTGCGGGTTTACCCGGTGGGTCGTTTGGATGCCCAAACGGAGGGGCTTCTCCTCTTGACAAATGACGGAGATCTGGCATACAGACTGACACATCCGCGCTTTACGATTCCTAAAACATACCGCGTCATCTTACATGGGCAAATGACTGATGAGGTATTGCACAAGTGGCGAACGGGTATCGTGTTGGATGATGGTCTAACTGCTCCCGCTGAGGTGAAGCTGGTCTATGCCAGGGATGATCTCTCTGAAATTGAAGTTACCATTCATGAAGGCCGCAACAGGCAGATCCGTCGGATGGCACGGGCAACCGGATATCATGTCTATTATCTGGAACGGATCCGGTACGCTTTCCTGACGTTGGAGGGGGTCCCGCGAGGAAAACACCGGCTGCTTAAGCCATCTGAAGTCGAAAAATTGAGGCAGATAGCTGAGAATGCTTGAAGGCTTGCGTACAATGCTGTATAATGAACATAGCTGAATAATGAGATCAGGTGCCCGAAAGGGATAATAGGGAAGTCCGAGAGCGATGAGCAAATCGGCGCGGTCCCGCCACTGTATACAGGGACATACAGCTTTTTGACCACTGCAGAGCATATCTGCGGGAAGGCAGCGGTATGGATGATCTGGAGCCAGGAAACCTGCCTGACCATCTTACCACAGAACCTTCGCTGGAAAGGGGGCGTGTGCCATGTTGCATTGCTTCGAGGTATTTGTTCATTACCTCTAACCCTCCATCTTTCATACGATGGCGGGTTATTATTTTTGAGAGGAGCAATTATCAATGAAAATGTATTCACGAATATTTACCATACTCTTGGTTGCCATATTGCTGGTGGTATGCGGTTGCACCCAACAGAGCAATGATCCCATCCCAGGTGATCAGTACCCCTTTGCTTTTACCGATGATGCCGGACGCAGTGTTACCATAAACTCACTTCCGGAACGAATCATCAGTTTTGCTCCAGCCCATACAGAGACACTTTTTGCTTTAGGGCTGCAACACGAAATTGTCGGAGTTGATGACTGGAGTAACTATCCTGCAGAAACAGCAGGGATTACCAAGGTCGGCGACACGTTTGCACCAAATTATGAGGTTATTATGAGTCTGGAGCCGGATCTAGTTATCACTGTCGGGACAGCGGAGAGCCCTCTGGTTACAAGGCTGGATGAACTATCGATTCCGGTTGTGGTACTGCAGGGAACATCGTTAAGCGATATACTGGAAGATATGGAGATCATCGGAAAGATCTGCGGTAAACAGGCTGAAGCAGAGATCCTTGTGTCTGACTTGCACGAACGGATCACAGCTGTAGTTGAAAAAGTTGATCAAATATCTGTTGAAGAGCGTGTCACTGTCTTTTATGAAGTGTCACCACCAGGAGTCTGGGGCCTTTGGACCATCGGTCCGGATTCTTTCATTCATGATCTGATCACTACCGCTGGGGGAATCAATGTCAGTGAAGACACTCCCGGCGACTACTTTGGCTATAGTGAGGAAGTATTGCTGGAAAAAAATCCGGAAGTTATCATCACGCCAAATCCGGAAACACCGGTAGAACTGTCAGTAGACAAGCGGTTAACCTGGAACAGTATTGCCGCAGTACAGGAGGGTCGGGTTTATCTAGTCGATGCCGATCAGGTATCACGCCCTGGTCCACGCTTGATCAATGTATTGGAACAGATCGTTGCGGTTCTATATCCAGAGCTATCCTAAATTTTGTTTGAGAATGTTTAAGGAGGGCACAGATGCTGTGCGTGAGCGATGAATACAAGACTTTCAGGGTTCAGTGAACACAAACAAAAACCTGGCCGCATTCTCTCTCTGATGATCTTGATTCTGCTGCTATCAATGGTGGTTGCGGCACGGTTTGGTGCAATTTCCATATCACCTTTGCATATTTTGCAGATTTTGCAGGCCAGAATCCTCCCTGGGATGGGAGCAGGGAGCTGGCCGGCTACCCACGAGCAGATTCTGATGAGCATCAGGCTCCCGCGCGTTGTTCTGGGGGCTTTGGTTGGGGCATCTTTGGGTATTGCAGGAACTACACTCCAAGGGGTATTACGAAATCCCTTGGCCGATCCGTATCTGATCGGCTTATCATCTGGAGCGGCATTTGGAGCCTCCCTGGCCATTATTATCAGCAAATCGTTGGGTTATAGTGGCATTTCCTTAATCCCAGTCTTTGCTTTCTTCGGTGGCATTGTTAGTCTGGCAATTGTATTTGCACTGGCGCGCAGAGGTCAAACCTTGACAACCACTAATCTCATCCTCGCTGGCGTCGCTACCAGTGCCTTCTTTTCCGCTGCAGTCTCATTGATGATTGTGCTCCATGGTGACAGAATGGAGCAAATCATTTTTTGGATGATGGGCGGGCTGGCGCAGGCGACATGGCGCGCAGCAGTCGTTGTCATGATCTATCTGGTTCCTGGTACTGTGATCATTTATACCTATGCTCGCTCAATGAATGTCTTGACTTTGGGTGAAACAACTGCCCATTTTTTAGGGCTCCCTGTGGAATCAGTGAAGCGTATTTTATTAATCTCTGCTACGCTGATCACTGCGGCCGCGGTATCGATGACTGGCCTGATCGGTTTCGTCGGCCTGATTATTCCTCACATATTTCGGCGTATTGTCGGGCCGGATCACCGTATTCTGCTGCCAGCTGCCGGGTTGGGTGGGGCGGTACTGCTGGTACTTGCTGATACCATTGCCAGAACGGCACTTATCCCCAGGGAAATTCCAGTGGGGGTTTTGACCGCATTATGTGGAGCACCATTTTTTTTATATCTGCTTAAGAAGTCTACCTGAGGGAGGAAGGGGAATATGGCGGGGATTATTCGGGTTCAAGGCGTCTCAACCCACTACAATACAACTCGGGTTTTGGACAATATATGCTTTGAAATACAAAAAGCCGACTTCGTTGGAATTGTGGGACCGAATGGTTCCGGCAAAACGACGCTGCTCAATAATCTCGGCAGGCTAATACCGTATCAGAGCGGTCGGATCTATCTCAATGATCAAAACCTCAAGTCATACAGACATAAAGAAGCAGCACGGCTGATGAGTGCTGTAACGCAAGATCATCCGTCAGATGTTGATTTTCGTGTCTGGGATGTGGTAATGATGGGACGCACACCCCATTGGGGATTCTTTCAAAGAGAATCGATCGCTGATCGGAATCTTGTGATCGCTGCACTGCAGATGGTCGGAATCGAAGAACTGGCTGAGCGAAAGCTTTCTGAACTAAGCGGTGGAGAACAACAAAGGACTTTCATTGCCCAAGCCATTGCTCAGGAACCGGATGTAATGCTTCTAGATGAACCCACGTCCCATTTGGACATTCACTATCAGATCAGTATAATGGATGCCCTACAACGTCTCAATGAAGAGCGCCAGGTAACCGTTGTTGCTGTCTTGCACGATCTCAATCTGGCGGCACAGTATTGCAGTAAAATCATCATGCTCAAAGAAGGAGAAATTGCCGGAATGGGCACACCTCAGGAAATACTTCAGGCAGAACTGATTGAGTCGGTTTATCGATGCAAAGTGGCTGTTACGACCCATCCAGTAACAGGCACGCCTTATGTCGTTTTGTATTCAAGGCATTATGCAGCAAATTCAACAGAAGAGCCAGGTGTGGGGGTGAAGGTTCATATCATCTCAGGAGGGGGTAGTGGATCGTCATTAATGGATGTACTGACAAACAGAGGATTCATACTCAGCGCCGGTGTGTTGAATGTCGGCGACAGTGACTGGGAAAAAGGGCAAGATCTTGCCATTCAAATGGTTGACGAGATGCCTTTTTCAAACATATCCAATGATAAAAAAGAGGAAAATCTTGCTTTGGCGAGAAAGTCAGATGTGGTTGTGGTCACTGCAACCCCATTTGGGCCTGGGAATCAGCCGAATGCAGAGATCCTGTGTCAACTGGCAGAAGAAGGCATCCCCATCATCTTGCTTGATGGTGATGGTATCAAAGACCGCGACTACACAAACGGTAGAGTAGCAGCGATTTATGATGCACTGCGAAAGAGCTCTACAGTTTTTAGCTCAGGCGAAACAGAACTGGTGTCACTCATATTGAAACTGACTGAAAGCAGGTGATTGCATGAAAGGGCAGATTAGTCCCGGATTGATTCAGGTCTATACTGGAAACAGCAAAGGAAAAACCACTGCAGCACTGGGTCAGGGTTTTCGGGCTGTTGGTCATGGACTATCTGTGGGAATGATTCAATTTATGAAGGGGACCACCTACTCTGGCGAAATCTATGCTGCTGAGCGCCTTCATCCATATTTCCAAATATTTTCCTATGGGAGAGGTTGCCGCAAGGCTGCAATGATCAAATCAGGAGAATCCGTCTGCGATGGGTGTATGGAGTGTTTTATCATGCCGGGGCAAGTGGCAGAGAGCGACAGACAAGATGCTGAGAAAGCGTTGGCATGTTTCAGGCGTATGCTGACTGAAGAATCTTTTGATGTAGTGATCCTTGATGAAATCAGCGGGCCATTGCAGCTTGGCTTGATCCGTGAGGCAGACCTGAAGCCACTCCTTTTAGCAAAACCCAGTCAAATCGAGATAATTCTGACAGGGCGCAATATGCCCGATTGGGTCATTGATCTGGCTGATCTGGTGACAGAAATGGTACAGATAAAACATCCCTATGAAAAGGGTATACAAGGCAGATGGGGGATCGAATATTAGCGTTGGAGGTATTGCTGTGTCGGATATCAGACTCTATATTGTACGTCATGGAACGACTGTGTGGAATAAAGAAACGCGTTATCAGGGGCAAACCGATGTCCCTTTGAGTGAAGAAGGTGAGCAGCAGGCGGAGTTGATCGCAAACCGTTTTGCCCAAGAGCCAATAGCAGGGGTCTATTCCAGCCCCCTCAAGCGTGCCTATGATACTGCAGAGGCCATTGCGCGCCCCCATAACCTGAATGTGCACTCTTTGGAGGGTATGCGAGAAATTGGCTTCGGCGATTGGGAGGGAAAAGCTTACACCCACGTACGCCAACAGTATTCTGAAGAGCTACGCAACTGGATCCATAATCCCCTTGAATATCGGATTCCCAACGGTGAAACACTGCCTGCATTAAAAACCCGCGTGGAAAGCGCATTGGCAGAGATCCTTGCTGTCCATCAAGAGGGCCGGGTTATCCTGGTCGCACATAGCGGAACCATTCGCATGCTGTTCTGCTGTCTGTTAAAAATGGATCTGTCCGCATTTTGGCGCATCATGCAGTTCAACGGTGCAGTAAATCAGATTGAATTCAGAAACAGTATTCCTACGGTCTTCACTCTCAATGACACCGAACATATGATTAAAACTTGAATGGAGGACCCCTTGCGGGTCCTTTCCTTGATCGGTTGTTAGTTTTCGGGCGGAGTGATAGAATGAAAGAGTAATCTGACACAGAGGAGGGTACCCATGTACGATACAATAATCAGAAACGGTATGATAGTGGATGGTTCCGGCAACCCGTGGTATCGGGCAGATATTGGAATCAAAGATAGAAAGATTGCAACCATTGCTCAGGATCTGTCTGAGGCAGAAGCCAGCCGCATCATTTTCGCTGATGGCTTAACAGTTGCACCTGGATTCATTGATATGCACAGTCATTCCGACATTATGCTATTTGCGTCCCCAAGTGCCGACGAGAAGGTTCGTCAAGGAATAACGACAGAACTATTAGGCCAAGATGGGATTGGAGTGGCCCCGATCAGTGATAAGAATCTGGACAATTGGCGAAAAGTTCTATCGGGCTTGGCAGGAGATCCGGATATTGATTGGTCGTGGCGTAGTTTCAGCAGTTATCTGGATGCTTTGGACAACGCACATACTGCTACAAATCCAGTAGTCCTCGCGACTCAGGGAGCAATTCGGCAGGAAGTAATCGGTCTGGAAAACCGCAGAGCCGATGCATACGAATTGGCACGAATGAAAGAGCTTACAGCCGAGTGCATAACAGCGGGTGCCGTCGGTCTTTCTCTTGGTTTAATCTATCTCCCTTGTTTTTATGCCAGCCGCAACGAACTGGTTGAGGTATACAAGACGTGTGGGGAGTATAATGGGTTTATGGTCGTACACATTCGCAACGAAGCAGAGCTTGCCGAAGAAGCAATGCAGGAAGTGATCGATATCACTAGGGAAGCTAATGTACCGCTCCATATATCTCATTTTAAGACAGCCGGTAAAAATAACTGGCATAAGACAGACAAAATGATTGCTATGGCCGAACAGGCCCGAGCAAACGGCCTCGAAGTAACCTTCGATCAGTATCCATACATAGCAGGAAGCACGATGTTTTTTGCGGTGCTTCCCCAGTGGGCACTGGAAGGTGGTGCTGCGAGTATGCTCCAGCGTCTGCAGGATGAATCGATGCGTGAAAAGATTCGCCACGACATTATCAACGGCATCCCAGGCTGGCAAAATATGGCGAGAGATACAGGCTGGGAGGGAGTTATGATAACGGCAGTCAAAACAGAGAAGAATAAAGAGTATGAAGGGATGTATGTATCAGAAATTGCCGAGCGTCTTGGCAAGGATCCCATTGACACAGCAATGGATCTCCTCATTGAGGAAGATGCCTCAGTAGGGATGGCTACATTTGCCCAAAGCGAAGAAAATGTGAAAAAGATTCTGAAGCATGACTATCAGATGCCTTGCACAGACGGTCTCTTGGGAGGAAAACCCCATCCGCGTGTCTATGGTACCTTTCCCCGCATTCTCGGGAAATATGTGCGGGAAGAAAAGATCATTTCTTTGCCCCAGGCGATCCGGAAGATGACGTCCTTTCCAGCTCAACGCCTGGGCCTTAAAGATCGCGGACTCATCCGTGAGGGCATGGCTGCAGATATAACGATCTTCAATGCTGAAACGGTTATCGATAAGGCTACATATGCATCACCCAGGCAATTTCCAGATGGTATCGAATATGTTCTTGTCAATGGCGAGCCTGTCGTATTTGCAGGGAAACATACCGGCAGCAGACCTGGACGGGTTCTCAGGAGGAAATAACAATGGAGATAGAAAACCTCCAGAAAATAGTTGATGATTGGATCACGCAATTTGCAGAAGGGTACTGGGAACCCCTGGCAATTCTTGCCCGATTAACAGAAGAAGTGGGTGAATTGGCACGGGAAGTTAATCATAAATTCGGACAGAAACCCAAAAAACCAGGAGAAGATCAAACTGATCTGGAAATGGAGCTGGGGGATGTCTTGTTCGTGCTGGCTGTATTTGCCAACGCACAAGACATTTCACTCGAAAATGCCTTCCAGCGGGTTATGGCAAAATATTGGGAAAGAGATTTGCATCGTTGGACAAAAATCAGCAAAGAGGAGGAGTTGCAAGATGAATAGTGGGAAATTATCTCTACCAGTAGGAACAGTGCTTTTGCCTGTTCCTGTCGTAATGGTCAGCTGCGGTGAGTTTGCACATGAAATGAACATCATTACTATCGCCTGGACAGGAACCGTCTGTTCAGATCCCCCCATGATTGCTGTTGGCGTGCGACCGGAACGATACTCCCATGGACTGATTCAAAAAAGCGGAGAATTTGTAGTGAATGTCCCTGATATTGATACAGTAGACGCCACCGAGTTATGCGGAGTAATGTCTGGACGTCAGGGGAACAAGTTTGAAAAGGCCGGTCTTACTCCGATTGAAGGTTTGAAAGTGAAGGCTCCCATCATCCTAGAATGTCCTTTGAATATTGAATGCCGGGTTGTCAAGACGGTGACGCTGGGCAGTCATGACCTGTTTATCGGGGAAATTGTGGCGGTACAAGCTGACTCCAAAATTCTTGGTGAAAAGAAAAACATCGATGTGTCCAAGATGATCCCGATTGCCTATGCAGCAGGTGAGTATTGGACATTGGGGCATAAAGTTGAGAAAGAATAGCATCGACACAGGGGAGGCAGCCATGACTAGAATTCGGCTGAAAGTTCAAGGAACAGAAATGCATATCACTGCAACTGATGAGGCTGATGCTACATTCTTGCCCCTAAAACAGCTTGCAGCATTAGTGGGAATGGAAACGGTGGTAGATTGCAAAGATCGCAATATTTATACTGTCGAGGTAAAAAAAACAACGCAGTCTGGTAGCTGGTGGGGGTTGGATGAAGCTCTGCGCAATCGCTTACGAGTAAATATGGCTAAGTATCGAGAAGACCTGGCGAGAATCAATAACCGAATATTTAATAAACCGGAGATGGGTAACGAAGAATACGCTGCGGCTGAAATGATCGTAGATTTTCTCCAGTCACTTGGCCTCTCGGTTGAAAAGGGTCTTAGTGGCATCCATCCCCAAAGCGGTAGGCAGATTATGATCGACACTGCTTTTAAAGCCTCAGCTGCTAGCGCAAAGCAAGGACCTGTGATCACAATCATGCTGGAATACGATGCTTTGCCTATGGGCCATGCCTGCGGTCATAATCTGATCGCCGTTTCTGGCCTGGCAGCGCTTTGTGCTTTGTTGCCTTTGATGGACTCATTGGGTGGTAAGCTCCAGGTGATTGGAACTCCGGCAGAAGAAGGCGGACACCTGGGCGGAAAGATCCCTTTGTTGGCTGGCGGGCATTTCTCTGACAGTGATATTGTTCTGATTACCCATCCAGGTGATCGGTGGGATACTGGCGCAGACTTTCTAGCCATATCCGGCGGACGATTTACTTTCACAGGAGTTCCTTCTCATGCTTCAGCAGCACCTGAGAAAGGTGTTAGTGCGCTGGATGCGGCAATTATGGCTTACACCGGAATTGAAACCCTACGTGAACATGTAAGGGCAGATGCCCGTATTCATGGGATCATCAAAGAGGGGGGAGAAGCGGCCAATATCGTGCCGGCTCGCGCATCTCTCAGTTATGCAGTACGCGCATTGGATCAGCCTTATGTGGATGAATTGAAGAAAAAGATTGAAGAATGTGTACATGCAGGAGCAAAAGCAACAGGTGCTAGTGCCGAAATTCACTGGTCGTTTGGGTACAGTGCGCCAATCAACGTTGCCACATTGGATAATCTTGTACGGGATATGGTGATTTCAGAGATGATCCCCGGCATTTCGAAATGGGAGGCTTTGGGTTCATCGGACTTGGGAAATATCGGGTTCGAAATTCCAACATGCAATCTTTGGTTTCAGATCGCTCCAGAGGGAATTCTGCCCCATACCCATGAGTTCATGAAAGCAGCTGGTAGCGAATCCGGATATGAAGCGGCTCTCCAGGCAGGCTATGTTATGGCCATGGCTGCAACTGTTCTTTTTAAAGATGAGAGCCTGGTGAAATCAATTCAAACGGAGTTTCATGCGCAAAAAGGCAAGTTGCTGCAAAATGATCAATGACTATTGCCAACAGGGTTCTTGACAGAGCTTCCCCTTGGGGATATAATGAAAATATATACCCTAGGGGGTATGGGACGCTATTTCACAGAAAGGATGTGTATCCAAGCGCATGGGTGAACATATTTATGATATTATCATAATTGGCGGAGGTCCTGCTGGCCTGAGTGCGGCTATTTATGCAGGGCGGGCTTTATTGTCTACTTTAGTAATCGAACGTGGTTTGCTTGGCGGTCAAGCTGTCACGACTGAAGCCATTGCAAATTACCCGGGTTTTGTGGAAGAAATTACAGGTCCTGAGCTAATGATGAAAATGGAACAACAGGCTCGCCAATTCGGCGCTGAGTTTTTGACAGCCGATGTGGAAGGTATGGAACTTGAAGGTACTGTCAAAAAAGTTGTAGCGGACGGGAAAGAATTTGCCGGGAGGACAATAATTATTACTGCCGGTGCAGCACCAAACAAATTAGGGGTTCCAGGAGAAGAACGTTTCACTGGGGCTGGAGTTTCATATTGCGCAACCTGTGACGGCGCTTTCTTCATGGACCGGCGGGTTTACGTGATTGGCGGAGGAGACTCTGCGATCCAAGAGGCTATGTATCTGACAAAATTTGCAGAGCGTGTTACGGTTGTTCACCGCAGAGATCAGCTTCGTGCAACAAAAGTTGTTCAGGAGAAAGCGTTTGCAAACCCTAAAATTGACTTTTTATGGGATTCCGTTCTGCTTGAAATCTCTGGTGCAGGCAAAGTAGACAAAATCAAAGTGAAGAATGTAAAGACTGATGAAGTTACAGAGCATCCGGCAGACGGCATTTTCATCTATGTCGGCATAACACCCAACACGATGAATGTACCTGCTGCAGTCGCCAGAAATCCCCAAGGCTATATCACAACCGATGATCATATGGCAACTTCTGTTCCAGGTGTCTTTGCTGCAGGGGATGTGCGACACAAACTCTTAAGACAGATCGTTACAGCAGTTAGCGATGGAGCAACCGCTGCCATTGCGGCTGAAAGATATCTTGAAAATCATTAAGGAGGGATAGGAATGAGTGATAAAGTGTTTAATGTCACTGACAATGATTTTCCCACTGAAGTGCTGCAGGCGAGTACACCGGTATTGGTAGACTTTTGGGCTTCCTGGTGTGGACCGTGTAAAATGATCGCACCCATCATCGAGCAGATTGCGCAAGATTACGAAGGCCGGCTGAAAGTCGCTAAGGTCAATGTGGATGAAAATCGTGAAACTGCAGGCAAGTTCGGCATTATGAGTATTCCCACAATGGTTCTCTTTGTTGACGGTGAAGCTGTTGAGCGCTATGTAGGGTTCATGCCAAAAGAAAAATTGAAGGCTCAAATCAACAACACACTTTCTTGGTAACAGGGAGGTGTCAAGATGGCTGAAAAAGGCGAAGAAAACAAACGTGATGTCCTGCAGCGCTTAAAACGCATTGAAGGACAAGCACGGGGATTGCAGAGGATGATCGAAGAAGGCCGTGAATGCGAAGACATCGTAATTCAGCTGTCAGCCATCAAATCGGCCATTGATCGGGTGTCGTTAGCAATTGTGGGGACGCATATGATTGAATGCATGACAGCTGAGCTGAATGAAAGTGGAGATTGCCAAAGGGTTGTAGAAAAAATGAAGGACATGTTTATGAAACTATCCTGATGTAGAAGCAGTACACAGACGGAGTGGTGATTCTGCCGCTTTGTCTGTTTCTGAACTGGAGAAATTATTCGGTTTTAACCAAGTAAGGGGAGAATTTCATGCAGTGGATCTGGTCCTGGCTAGTCAAAGTGCTGCTTATTAGTCCCGCACGATTAAGAAAGCGGGCCGCCGCCTGGCTGGCAGATTATGTTCTAAGACGGTATGCCACCATTGAAGTAACGGGAAAAGAAAATTTAGATCCGTTTAAAGGGTCAAATGTTGTTTTTATATCAAATCATCTGAGCAACGCAGATGCCATTGTTTTAGACCACGTGCTTTGGAGTTTCAATCCCGTTTTTCTGGCAGGGATTAAGCTGACCCGTGAAGGTAGCAGCCGATTGATGCTTGAGACCTTTAATACTATACCGATTGATCCTGCAAAGGCTGACCGACAAGCATTGGTTGAGGCAATATCTGCGGTGAAAAGAGGAAACTCGGTATTGATTTTTCCCGAAGGAACACGCAGCCGCACAGGAAGTATGATTCCTGGGAAAAAAGGTGTCGTGCTTTTGGCTAAAATGGCCGATGTCCCGCTTATCCCGGTTGCTCTGGAAGGCACAGAAAAGCTTTTGCCTATTAACGATGATGATATGAACCGGGAATTCTTTCGGCCCGCAGCTGTTAAAGTGAAAATCGGAAAACCTGTTCGGCTGCCTGAGCAGACCCCAAATGAAACAAAACATCAATGGGAGTCCCGCGGACTACACTTTCTGATGTTACAGATTGCTGCACTGCTGACACCTTCTTACCGGGGGGTGTATGGAGAAAGATACAATAATGAGGAGGGGATTCTGAATGAAAGTGTATGATGAAGCCCATCGTCTGGCTCGTGAACTAGCTGCCAGCAAAGAGTATAAGGCATTGATCGAGGCCCGGCAGCGCCTTAGAAGTGACAGTAAATCGATGGAAATGGTAAAGGATTTTCGCATGAAGCAGTTCGAACTCCAGGCAGCACAGCTGACCGGCCAGGAGGGGATCGAAGAGAAGGAAGGGAAACTACAGCAATTGTATGCGGTGATTTCTGCCAACTCGCTGGCCCGCGAAGTATTGGAAGCTGAACACAATTTCAACAGACTCTATACGGATATTCAAAAGATTATCAATGAGGCAATCGAAGACAGTTTGGATCTTGAGTAAAATATTTGTTTGTAACTGTAGACAGATTGTAGTATAATGTAAAAGTGCAAAATGACAAAGGCGATGAAGGGAAGAGTAGATTCGTACTGCCGGCAAACAGAGACCCGGAACGGTGGGACCCGGGGTCGGTGCGATTTGAAAGTCATCCCGAAGCTGCAAGCTGAAACAAGTAAGCTGTGCCGGCAGGCGACCGTTAAACGCCGGAACTTACAAGGTTAAGTTCCTGAGGCAGCTGCTGGAAGGCAGTTGTGAATCTGGGTGGTACCACGGGTTTAACCCGTCCCTGGCAGTAAAATGCTTGGCGACGGGTTTTCTGTTATTCTTGAAAGGAGGTGCACTTTTAGCGACGGAAGAATCATCGTTAACCGTATATCTAAATTAGAAGGGGAGGACATGTATGTTTAAATCAAAAGGAATTGCAGTTCTTATGGTAGTGATGCTCATGGCTGGTTTGATGACCGGTTGTGGCGGCGGTGCAGCTGATGTGATTAAAGTTGGCATGATCGGCCCGTTATCCGGTGACTATGCAACTTATGGGTTAAGCACACAGCGTGGCGTTCAGATTGCTGTCGATGAAATCAATGATGCAGGCGGCATTAATGACAAAATGATCTCACTGATTTCCGAAGATTCAAAAGGTGTACCGGCAGATGCGGCCTTGGCTGCTTCAAAACTGATGGAGCAAGATGGCGTAATAGCAATTCTAGGACCTGTCCTCAGTGGTGAAATGACCACCGTTGCTGAATTTGCTGACGAAGCCAAAGTTGTTGTATTCTCATCATCTGCAACAGCAACTGGCATTCCTGACATTGGTGAGTTTGTTTTCAGAAACTGTCTGACAGACGATGTCCAGGCAGCTCAGTTAATCGAATACGCTGTTGAAGAATTGGATGCAAAGAAAATTGCTATCCTGTATGCCAAGAATGATTACGGTGAAGCATTGAAAAATGCTGCTGAAGCAAAGGCACGTGAACTGCAGGCTCTTGTAGCTGTTGAAAGCTACACAGATGGCGAAAGCGATTTCAATGCTGTTTTGACAAGTATTAAGAGACAGCAGCCGGACACGCTCTTTATCGGCGGATATTATACAGAAGCTGCTCGTATTGCGCAGCAGGCGATTGCACAGGATATGGATGTTCAACTTCTCGGCGCAGACGGCTTCTACTCTCCGGTACTGGTTGAGCTGGGCGGCGATGCTGTTGAAGGCGCTGTTTTCACAGCTGGATTCTATCCTGGTGACCCTTCAGAAGCAGTGCAGGCTTTCATCAATGCTTACAAAGCAAAATACAATGAAGAACCTGATATGTTTGCTGCACAGGCATACGATGCAATGAAAATTGTTGCAGCTGCCATCGAAGCTGGCGAAGAGGATCCGGATGCCATTAAACAGGCAATCCTGGATACTGCAGATTTCCCGGGCATCACAGGGAAAACTTCCTTCCAGCCTAATGGGGATGTAGTAAAAGAAGTATTGATCCTCAAAGTAGTCGAAGGCGCTTTTGAAAAACTTCGTTAACAGAATGCCAGAGAGGAACCACGCTGCTTAGGCTGCGTGGTTCCTCAAGGGCAATTTCAGTAAGGATTGGGAGTGCAGATTATGTTTTTTGAAGAATTAATCGCGCTGGCACAACAGCTGATCAATGGACTGACCCTCGGCAGTGTCTATGCTCTGATTGCTCTGGGATATACCATGGTCTATGGTATTATGGAGCTGATCAATTTTGCCCACGGAGAGATTTATATGATCGGTTCATTTGTAGGCATGTTTTGCTATGTCGTTTTTGGCGTTCCGTTTCCTTTGGCTTTCTTGGCCGCTATGGCTTCCTCATCTGTTCTTGGTTTTACGGTGGAGCGTATTGCATACAGACCCTTACGACGCTCACCGCGTATCGCAATGCTGATTAGTGCCATTGGTGTTTCGATTCTCCTGCAAAATCTGGGGATTCGTTTTTGGGGACCTCAGGCAAGACCTTTCCCTCGTCCATTCCCTGTATCTGTGTATCGCTTGGCCGAAGTAACCAGCGAAGGTTCCACTTTTGCGCTGCAAATTAGTTCCATGCAGTTATTCATTATGTTAATTTCAGTATTGCTGATGATTGGACTGACTTTTCTTGTACAAAAAACAAAGATAGGCAAAGCAATGAGAGCGACAGCCCAGGACAAAGAAACTGCTAGTCTCATGGGTGTTAACATAAATCATGTAATATCATTTACATTTGCGATTGGCTCAGCACTTGGCGGTGCAGCGGGGGTACTGATCGGTATCTACTTTAACTCTGTATTTCCTACAATGGGTGTTATGCCCGGCCTAAAAGGGTTTGTTGCAGCAGTTTTGGGAGGTATCGGTTACATTCCAGGTGCTATGGCCGGAGGACTGGTGTTGGGCCTCCTTGAGGTGCTGGGGGCAGCCTATATTTCTTCTGCGCTAAAGGACGCCATCGCATTTTCGATATTAATCATTATCCTGATTTTAAAACCAACAGGCCTGCTTGGGCGTCAGGTTCAGGAGAAAGTGTAGGTGAGAATATGAATGCATATTATCTGAATATTATCGTCGCCACCAGTATCAATATTATCCTGGCACTCAGTCTGAATCTGGTGACAGGTTATACCGGGCAGCTTTCTCTTGGCCATGCAGCTTTTATGAGCATTGGCGCTTTCACGTCTGGAATCCTGATGGTGAATGCCGGTATGCATTTCTTGCCTGCAATTGTGCTAGGAGCATTCATGGCTGGCTTTTTTGGTTTGATAATCGGGATGCCAACGCTGCGCCTGCGCGGTGACTATCTGGCAATTGCGACTCTAGGCTTTGGTGAGATCATTAGGGTTGTTTTCTTGGATCTGGAGATTACAGGTGGTACGATGGGCCTGCGAGGTATTCCGCGGCAGCCCCAAACCGTAATCCTGTTTGTAATGATCGTAGGGGTACTGATATGTCTGTTTTCTATGATTCGTTTAACACAATCGAGGGTCGGGAGAGCATTGATTGCTATTCGAGAGGATGAAATCGCAGCTGAAGCAATGGGAGTCAATACAACCCGTTATAAGGTTGTTGCTTTTGCTGTGAGTGCATTGTTTGCTGGGCTAGCAGGAGGATTCTATACAATTTTCTACCGCTATATAAATCCTGCTAGTTTTGGTTTTTTACGTTCCATCGAGATCCTGTGTATGGTAGTCCTAGGCGGCATGGGCAACCACTTTGGGGCAATAGTTGGCGCATCCACTTTGACCATTATACCGGAGGTTTTGCGGGCAGCATCAGAATACCGGCAGATTTTCTACGGAATTCTCCTGGTGGTGATGATGATCGTACGGCCTCAGGGACTGATCAGCACCGCGTCTGGCAGACAGTTCTTTAATCGGCGGAGACGGAATAATGCAGCGGTACCCGAAACGGGGAGCCTGGTGGAGGATGATCACTCATGAGTGCGAATAACATCTTGGCGATAAGAGAATTATCAAAAACATTCGGCGGTTTGCGTGCTGTAGACAGTGTAACTTTTTCGATTCAGGAAAAGGAAATATTTGGTCTGATCGGTCCAAACGGAGCAGGTAAAACAACCGTTTTTAATCTTTTGACAGGTATCTATGCACCGACTGAAGGAAAAATTGAATTTATGAACAGTGAGATCAATGGCTTGAAACCGTATGAGATCACACGTCGGGGAATCGCGCGGACCTTTCAGAATATTCGGTTGTTCGGTAGCATGTCAGTGACGGAAAATGTCAGTATTGCGCAGCACTGCCGCACACGAGCAGAAGTGCTAGGTTCTATCCTTAAACCCGGGTGGGTACGTAGTGAAGAGAAGGCCATTCGGGAGAAATCTCATGAATTACTTGCTTTTGTGGGTCTGCAGGACAAAAAAAACGAATTGGCGAGAAATCTCCCTTATGGAGAACAGAGAAGATTGGAAATTGCTCGCGCTTTGGCAACGGGTCCTTCTTTGGTTCTACTTGATGAGCCCGCTGCGGGGATGAACCCACTCGAAACGCTGTCACTGATGTCACTGATTTCAAAAATTCGTGACACAGGATTAACTGTTCTCCTAATTGAACATGACATGAAAGTAGTTATGGGTATATCGGATCGCATTGCTGTACTGGATTACGGCAAAAAAATTGCTGAAGACATACCCGAAGAAATACGCTCCAATGAAAAGGTTATTGAAGCATACCTTGGGAAGGGGGCATAATATGTTGATCGTGGAGAAAGTCGTTAGTGCTTATGGAAATATTCAAGCGCTGAAAGGGATATCCTTGCATGTAGAAGAAGGAAAGATTGTTACCTTAATCGGCGCCAACGGCGCAGGTAAAACAACGTTGCTTAAATCGATTTCAGGTCTGGTAAAGCCAACAGATGGCTCGATCCGTTTTGAAGGTAGGGAGATTGCCAAGATGGATCCTCATGAAATTGTCAAACGGGGTATCTCAATGGTTCCTGAAGGGAGAAGAGTATTCCCACGGATGACAGTGCTGGAGAATCTGGAAATGGGTGCCTATCTGGTGCGTGACCGACAGGCATTTCAGGATGGAATGGCTGAAGTTTATAAATTGTTTCCAAAATTAAACGAACGCAAACGCCAGCTTGCAGGAACTTTAAGTGGTGGCGAACAGCAAATGCTCGCAATTGGACGAGCGTTGATGTCTAACCCAAGGCTCCTGCTCCTAGATGAACCATCTATGGGGCTGGCTCCGATCATTGTAGAGGAGATTTTTGCAATCATCCGGAGTATTAATGAAAAAGGCACCACCATCTTGCTGGTGGAACAAAATGCCCATATGGCACTTTCCATTGCTGATACGGGCTATGTACTGGAAACAGGGCATGTGGTTTTGCAAGATTCTGCCGCAGCTCTCCTAGAAAATGATCAAGTGAAAAAGGCCTACCTGGGCGACTGATGGATGCCGTCTGTATGTTGCAGACGGCGTTTTCACTCTATTGGAATCTAATCACCCAGTGCGCAGTTTACGATTAGCAATTTCTTGAAGATAAGTGTGACATATGCTAAAATGAAAATCATTCAGTAGATTACAGAAACGGGGTGAGCTTGTTGTTCATCGAGCGTGCAGAATATCAGGATCGTTTTTTGCAGACATACCTGAATGATTTTGCGCAACTAAAAGAGCTGTATGAGTATAACCCAAAAGATAATCAAAGCATACCCAGCCGCATCAGTTACCTGGATCATACTGGCGATCTGCAAAGGCGCCGGGATGTATGCAGTGCTTTGCTCCAGTACAATCAGAGGATGGGCTGCAATCTGCAAACAGAAGAAAATATTCAAATGCTGGCAGCTGGTAATGCTTATGCCGTGGTCACAGGCCAGCAGACTGGTCTGCTTACAGGACCAATGTATACGGTCTACAAAATCATGACAACAATCTCGTTGGCTGAAAAGATTACCCGAGAGCAAGGTATTAAGGCAGTTCCAGTTTTTTGGGCTGCTAGCGAAGACCATGACTTCCAGGAAGTCAGTACAGTTACAATCATCAATGAAGATATGACGGTTGTGGATTATTCTGTACCTTCCCCGATCCCAGGAAGGATTTCGATCGGCCATCTGCCTTTGAATGAGCGCATTCGGGAAACGGTTGAGTTTTTAGCAGAGAGCATCCCAGATAGCATTCATCGCGATCATTATTTGCAGATTCTAAATGAAACGTACGATGATTCTGCAAGCTTTGCCGACTGGTGTAGCCGGATTATTGCCAAACTGTTTGCACGGTACGGTCTGATTATGCTGGACTCTTTAGATCCTGCACTGCGGGTATTGAGTGTGGATATTTTCCGCAGAGGAGTGCTTTATGAAGATGAGATCAATCGTGCAATTGCGAGTGCTTCAAAGAAGATAGAAATACTGGGATTCAAACCTCAGTTACAGATTGCGCCAGACGCATTACCTCTCTTTAGTAATACAGCAAGCGGAAGACACCTGATCCATCAGACGGACGGTAAGCAACTCTATGTCCATGGAAATGAAGCAGTTAAGTGGGCACCGGCAGAGCTGGCAGCTGAAATCGCTGCTCATCCTGAGCAATTCAGCCCCAATGTCGTCCTGCGCCCAATGGTACAAGACCATCTGCTGCCAACGATTGCTTATGTGGCAGGGCCCGGAGAACTAGCATATTACGCCCAGTTGCGGGCAGTCTATCCGTTGATGGGGCAACAGATGCCGATTATCTATCCTCGTTTTAGTGCAACATTAATCCTGCCAGAAATTGCTGAGTTGATGGCAGATCTTGCACTGGCTTCAGATGAAATTCTGCCCCATGATAGAGATGTCATTGACCGCATTATCAGTGAACGTGCTCCTTTTTCTGTTAACGAGCGATTTTCACATTTGCAGGCTGATATTGAAGAATTATACCGGGTGCTCATCGAAGATATTGCTACTGTAGATTCTGACCTGAAAAAAATCGCCGAAGGGAACTTGGGCAGAATCCTGAAGCAGGTAGACTACCTGGCGAGGAAAACCCAGCAGAAAGTGCGAAAGAAAGAAAAAGGTACTGTGGTAAAGATCGAGAAAGTACTTACCTATTTCTATCCGGGGCATCAGCCCCAAGAACGGTCAGTGAATGTATTCCCATTTTTATTCCGATACGGGGAGCATCTGCTGGATCATATCATGGCTGCAAATCCCGCGGATAGTTTTGAACACATATACGTTTATTTAGGAGATGATGATCATCGATAATCACTTGGATGTACTAGCATTCGGAGCTCATCCGGATGATGTGGAAATTGGTGCGGGCGGCTTTATTGCGAAAGAATGTGCCCTTGGCCATGCAGTAGGAATTGTCGATCTTACCCGTTTAGAAATGTCATCTAGGGGAATAGTCTAGGAGCGATCAGAAGAATCGGCAGCGGC
>CAZDAI010000013.1:0-24737 GCA_964503545.1 uncultured Candidatus Sumerlaeota bacterium | reverse complement strand
CACACTTCGCATCTGTTCACTTGACATACAATACCGCTTGAGTTAAAATATAGCTCAGGCACTTGTAATGCTTGCTGACAAAGGGGTGTAGCTCCAACGGTAGAGCAGCGGACTCCAAATCCGCGTGTTGGGGGTTCGAATCCCTCCGCCCCTGCCAGCTAAATTTGGAGAGGTACCCGAGTTGGCCAAAGGGGGCAGACTGTAAATCTGCTGGCTATGCCTTCGCTGGTTCGAATCCAGCCCTCTCCACCAAAAATTCACCGCACACCGAGCTGTGCGGTTTCCTTTTTTTCTCATTTGCTTTTATATTAAAACTTTTCATTTTCCATTGCTTTTTTGGAGGAGATTGACGACACACAAAGAAATAGTATTTTTGTTTGTTGTGAAAGTCGCGATCTTTGAAAATGATCTATTCTACTCACCACCTAAGAAGGGAGATACTCATGACCGAAACACGCAACCGGAGTTTTTACGGCAACAAATTGATGTTTTTTCTAATGTTTGTCTATGCAGTACAGATGGGTTTTGCTCTGTACAGCCGTTCTGTTATTTATCCATTTATGCTTGCTGAACTGCCCTGGACAAGGGCGCAAATCATGCTTGGTCATACTGGATCTTCAATGTTATTTGGCTTCGCTTCGCCCGTTGTTGCGCTGCTGATTAATCGCTACAGCCCAAAAGTATCACTAATCGCTGGTGCCGCAATTATTATTGCTACTAACACCCTGATGGGGTTTGTTGGCACGATCTACCCGATGTATATGGCGCTTAGCATCCTCAACGGACTTGGCTTATGCATGGCCTCCATGCTGGCCACTCAGACCATCATCATCAACTGGTTCCAAGTACGGCGTGCCATGGCTTTAGGAATTGTGCTCGGAGGCGGTTCCATCGGTGGCTTTATCTTTCCGCAAATGGTCACATGGATCATTGAAACAGCCAATGGAGCTTGGCGGATTGGCTGGTTCACCTGCGCCGCCGCTTCACTGTTTGTTATGATCCTTACCTTTATCCTGGTAAAAAACAAGCCAGCGGATATCGGTCAACATCCCGATGGGATTGAACCCGGCACTGAAGTCGATACGGGTAGAAAACGGGCAACAACCTATCGGAGCACAGTGAACTGGAAGCTAAAAGATGCCATTCGCTCCCGCTCGCTCTGGCTCATCATAATGGCAAGCGCCGGGAACCTGTTTCTCTGGCATATAATGCAGAGTCAAGGACCGTTCCATCTCCAAGACCGCGGCTATGACGCTGCTTTTGCTTCATTCCTGTACAGCCTGGCAATCGGCAGCAGCATCTTTGGTCGCTTCGCCATTGCAGCGATCGGAGATTATGTTGAAACTCGCTATCTCTATGCCATCGGGATAGCCTGTATTCTCTTCGGTGGCATTGCTTTTTGGTTTGCTTCTCCCGATCGAGCCTGGGTCGCATACTTCTATCCCATTCTCTCCGGGATAGGCTTCGGCACTGCATTTCTATGCCGTTCTCTGATGGTCAGTAACTACTTCGGCGCAAAATCTTTTGCCACAATCAGTGGATTTACGACTCCAATCGGTTCGCTGATAACAGCATTTGCACCACCTCTTGCTGGATATTTCTTCGACACTACCGGGACCTACTTATACATTCTGCTTTTTGCATATGTGTTAGCTGCTTTGGCAATTTTTGCATCCCTATGTTGTATACCGCCCATGCCACCCCAAGAAGAACCGGACTTTCAAACCTAAATATGGGACATTTGAAAAGCGGCCTTCTGGCCGCTTTTTAACTTGTCCGAAAGGATGAGCTGCCCGAATGAAGATTGAATCCGTAGAAACCATCACACCCAAGATGAACCACATTACCTCACAGTCCATCTTCATTTTTGATAAAAATACGGCGATTGTATATGCATCACTGAAAACTCATCATCCCCTATACCGAGCTGTGCAGAAACGGTTAATCGATAAAGACCCAGCATGCCATTTCCCTGACGCTTTTGCAGAAGATCTCAAAGAGACTCTGCTTTCCGGTGAGAATCGTCATGGAAATCTCACCGTGCCGATGCCATTTGGGAACAATATCTTTGCTTATACAGTAACCGGTTCGAACTGCCCGATCATCCGCCAACCTCTAGCCACCGTTATCTTCAATCTGATCAACATACTCCAGATTGAAGAGCTGGTTAAGTTCCAGGACCGTGTTTATGAGATTTTCGAGACATATCAGTATCCAGTCTGTCTGTGCGATTATGTGACAGGCAAGCGGATTTACAGTAATCGAGCATATGCATTGCATTTTCCCCATGAAGATAACCGCGTCTTCTGCTGGGATTCTTTTGCTACATATCGGAAAATATTCACTCACTGCAAAGACTGGCAAGCGATCCCCTTCACATACAGACATACAGAGAGCTTTTATTCCACAGGCCGCTTTTCAGTTGGTTCTCTGCAAATGGGCGTGCAGACTGCACTGATATTTTCGTTTTCCATTCAGCCAGAATGCCCGGAGGGGAGATTCTACAACACCGATGACATCGTGAAATCACTGGAAGCACAATACTCCCGATTTGCAGCCAGTCTCGGCCATGAAGTGGGGAATGTGCTGACTGTCCTTGCAGGAAATCTCCAACTTCTGGATGAGATGGATGCATTTAAAGATCACCAGGAGACATACGGGGAGTTATTAGCAGAGCTGGACCGCAGCATTCAACTGACAGCCAGTATGCGTCAAGCAACTGATAAGCCGAGCATCCACAGTTCCACATATCTCGAAGATATTATACAAGGCATGAAACGCATCATGATCTTTCAGGCAGCGCTCCATAATGTTCGGGTAGACTTTTGCTTACAGAAAACAGCCCCTGTTTTTGTCAATGAGAATGAAATCCGTCAAGTGCTGTTGAATTTGTTTAAAAATGCCTATGAATCAATGGAAAACGGTGGTACAATAGCTATTGGAATCAAAATAATGGAGCGGGAAGTTATCATCAGCATCTTGGATCAAGGTCCCGGGATACCGCCTCATATCGCCGCACGAATTGGTTCCCCATTTATCTCGACCAAAGAGAAAGGTACAGGTCTCGGTCTTTCAATCTGCTACGAAAAGGTCCATGCCAATAACGGAAGAATAGAATTTGATAGCAGTAATGAAGGCACTTGCTTTAGGATCATTTTCCCAATCTATACAGAGGCAGCGCAGACAAATTCCCAGTAGGAGTGACTCCCCATGAGCAGTCAAGAACTCACAACAGAACAGATTCAATCATACCAGGAAAGAATACGGCAGAACTATGTGCGCAATTTTCCCTATGGAATTGCCCAGGGAATCCTCTTTTTTGCTGGCATGGGATTTTATCACTACTCAACTATTTTTACCAATTATATCTATGATCTGAGTAATTCGGACTGGATCGTAGGGTACATGCTCTCAGCTCAGCATTTAGGATTTACCCTTTCACAGATATTCGGTTCAGCACTAGTCGAACATCTGCGGGAAAAGAAACCCACTTTGATGCTTTTTGGCGTTATCTTTCGCTTGAGTTGGCTCCTGATCGGCATTGCAGCCGTAACCTTGCCCACACAGTTAGCCCTTTATGCATCCATAGTCTTGTTTTTTATCGGCCAGCTCTTCAATGGAATTTATATTCTCATTTTTTTTGATATGATGGCGAAGGTTATTCCACAGGAAAAAAGAGGCCCTTATTTTGGCCTCCGTAATTCCATCTCATTATTTGCTCAAGCTGGTTGTAGTTTTCTTGCCGGCACACTGGTTAACCGCTTCTCATATGCTGGTGGCGACACATACATGGTACCCCTTGGCTATGCCCTTTGCTTCACTTTGGCATTTACAGCCCATATGCTGGATCTGGGAGCACTGCGAATGCTCAAGGAGGAACCATCACCAGTGGTTGGCACCAAAACCTCAGTGTGGAAAAAGATCGCCGGTATTCCAAAATTTCTGAAAGCAGACCGCAACTATGCAATGTACTGCTTCCTGCGCTCTTTCTTGCAAACCGGCTTCATGATTGCACCTTTTGTGATTGGCTATGCCCGACAGCAGCTAGCATTTACGGGCACCACACTCGGGACTTTTACATCAGTCAATCTGCTCTCCTGGTCTTTGGGCATGTACTTGTGGGGGCGAATCTCTACTCGTTTGGGATTTAAGCGCATTATGGAAATATCGACACTGATGCTAGCTGCAGCGTATTACCTCAGTCCTTTAGTAACCAACTACACACTTTTCTTTGCTTTCTTCATGTTGGCAGGTTTCATTGCCGGAGGCCAAATGCTAAGCTTTGACAATCTCCTGATGGAGTTTGGCAGACCGGACAATCGTCCAACCTATATTGCGGTCTCTACATTAATTTCTGGGATCGCTGGCGCATCCGTCCCGGTTCTGGCTGGGTATCTAGCCGATTCGTACTCTTATGTTACTCTCTTCTACGTATTCGGTACAGTCATGGTCATCGCTGCATATTTTATGAACCGCAAAGTGATGGACCCCAGAAGTGTAACGGATTACTGGTCTTAATTGGGTGTTTCATATAGCTCAATCAGCACTGTGCCGGGGACAATGGATTCCAGCAATTTTGCCTTAAGTTCGCGAATCTCCGGGAGCTGGGATCGTGTTTCATCCTCATTAAGGTCGGCAACTGAAGGAAATTCCCTCTCCATCATAATTTCATGACCGCTGTATAACCGGTGATGTACCCGACCCCAGGGCACCCGGTTATTTTTTTCATAAAGTTCCTCGAGCGCGCGGAAAGTCTCCATAAACGGCCGCAACTGCATTGGTCTGATTTTTGCTGACCATTTTTGAATAATCATTTCGTTTTCCTCCTTTGGTTTTTGAATGGATGCTGCATTCTTCACACAGAACCCGCTAGCAGAAATGGGGATTCAAATGTCACTCCACACCATAAATCGAGTATATCGCTACTCAACCATTCGCTTTAATATGGCCGCCTTTTTCTCCTGGTATTCTGCTTCCGTTACCAATCCTTCCTGAAACAGCTGATTCAAATCTCTGAGCACATCGCCATACCCTCTGTTCTGCTTTTTTGCAGCCTTTTCTTGTACATCTCGCACCGCTTTTTCCAGCCCTTGTGCAATAAATTCGGGATGTTCAAGCTCTAAAAACACTTGTTGCTCTCTATTGTCCCTTTTTAGGAGCAACACGATTCGATTCCTAGCAGACGTCCCGGCTAAATCAGTACCTGCATCCATACCCACCTGATGAATCTCATTAAAGGAAATTACATCACTTGCATTATTGCGCATGCTATAGAACAACAATCCATGGGTCCTAAATTCAATGGAAGCATCAATTCCAGAACCATTACTATACACTCGTCCTTCTGCCAGATGCAGCAGAGCGCCTAACTTCTTTCTTCCCTCATTCATATCGTCCCGGTTATACGGTTTCATAACTTCACCTCATCCCATACCATTGTTGGCGTAAACTCCAGAGGCGCCGGCTCTTATGAGCCGGCGCCTCTGCACAAGAGTTCTGATCAATCAACCATTAATGAAATCTGTTCTTCCAGCTCATCAAGATCAATGGATCCAGACTTTTCAAATATTTTTTCGCCGCCCTTAAACAAGTGAACCGCAGGCAGCCCCATAACATTTTGACTGATGGCAAACCGCATGTTGCCAGCCTGGGTGTTTACGCCCCCCACTTTTAGTTTGCCGGCATACTTTTCTGATAAAGCCTCCAACTGAGGCTTCATAATCACACATGCTTTTCAGCCTGGGTTCCAGTACTCTATCAGAACCGGCGTATCAGCCTGCAATACTTCCACGTCAAAATTATCTTTATCAAATTCCAGCACCCATCTCACCTCCTTCTTTTTCGTTTCATATTAGTTTACCTACTCTTGTCACCTAGCCAGACCATCTGTACCTCCTAAAATCACCTGCATGACTTCCTGCATTGTACGCTTATCACGATCTGCATCTGCTCGATACGACACAGCAGCCAATGCTCGCACTTTCGGGTAAGACATCATGATCTTCAATGCTTCACCCAACTGTCTACCCGTCAGCCCACCAGATGACGGTAAACCTGCGGCCGGGGCTACAGATGGATCCAGTATATCCAGATCAATATGAATATAGATAACATCCTCCCGGGCGCTCAGTTTATCCATAATGCGGTTGATCTCTGAATTTTTTTCTATCAGATCATGCTCTCGGATGATCTCCAACCCATCATTGACAATGGCTTCTTTTTCAAGTTCGTCCAAATCCCTCATGCCCACCATTTTTATATCCGGTGACTGGAGAGGATACCGCAACCCATTTTGCAGCCGCAGCCGCTGAAGTGCTTTACCCGCAGCAATCGCAACTGGCATTCCTCCCAGCATTCCGCTGGGGCTTGTCTCGGGTGTATTGTAGTCTCCGTGTGCATCAATATACACCAGCCCAACACGCACAGGATCCCCGCTTCCTTCTGGATTCTGCAAGCCGCCCAACATGCCAAGCACACCGTTGCAGTCTGCCAGCAACCCTAATACAAAATGATCATCTTTACGCAAAGCAGCCACCGTTTTACTTAATTGAGCTCCGGAAAGACCCACTCGATTCCAGCCACCATACTGCTTTTCTTCTTCCTCAGTCATTGCCACTGTATGAATGCCTGCTACGGAATGATTTTGACTACGGATCTCGTCCAACAGACCGCCTTCTACCAAAGCCTGTGGACCAGACCCGCCCGAAACCCCTTTCCCCTCCACATTGTACGGAAGGCATACAACACTGATTTCCAAAAGAACCCCTCCCCTCATATGGATGAACATTTCTTCATAATCATGGTTATTCCCTTTTGCTTTGCCTTAAGTCAGCAAAATTCTCTGAAAGCGACTGTACAGGAGGATGGTTGCCAATGAAGTTATCAGCCCCTTCACCAGGTTGAAGGGGATTGTTCCGGCATACACAAAGGGCATGATCTGGTCAACAGGAATCCCATACAAAGGTAAGAAAACATGAATATTTGCCAAAGTTGTAACAATCACCATCGTAAGCGTGCCAACGGTCATCGCCAGCGGCAAACGGTATGAGTTTTTAATATATTTGTAACCCATGCTGGCAGCCACAGTCATCGATCCTCCTGCTACCAGGTTTGCAGCAGCACCTATCAAACCAGCGTCGCCTTTACCCGATAAGAAGAATATTGTTACTTTAATCAGTTGCGTGAGGAGTCCTGCCAGCGGTCCCATAGCGAATCCGGCAAATAAAGCGGGGACATCACCAAAATCATATTTCAGGAAAACAGGCAAAAAAGGCAGTGGGAATTCCAGATACATTAGCGCAAATCCCATCGCCCCCAAGAGTGAAATTCTCACCAGTTGCTTGGTACCAATCAATTGTTTTTTCATTCGGCATTACCCCCAAATAAATAAAATTTCGGAACAGCATCTCCGAAATCAGACAATAAAAAATCATCTTCTCCCATCCGGACTGTACCGTCGGCTCCGGAATCTCACCGGTTCCACCTCATCAGGTTCGCGGGCTTGTCACATCGCTGTGCATCACCGCCGGTTATGAATCAGAAGTCTCCTCCCTCACATACCCCGAAGATTGCTGCTCGATTCAATTGTTTACATTCTAGCACAAACGACCCTCAATGACCAGATCCAGCAAGATAATATTTTTCTAGACGGGGGAATTTTTTATAATGGGTTGAATATATTACACAAGACAATCAAACGAGGGAGTGGTGATATGCGGATCTATTTTGGCAAACGATCAGGGGACCTCACCCAGGTTCTCGTTCAGCACGATGAAAATGCATCACCGGAAGAATTAGCAAATTCTTATGGAGACGGTTCAATTCCCTTTGATTGGGGTTTTGAAGGCGAAGGATCTGCAGTACTGGCACATTCTCTTTTGGTGGATGCTGTTGGACTCCTGTCGATTGACGTTTTTTTCGAGCACTTTATGGTCGATGTTGTTGCAAAACTGCCCCATGGCGAATGGCAAATGTCGCAGATGGAGATTCTGGATTATGCAAAGAGGAAATATATCGAAGACACACAAGCGGATATGAGTCAAGCTCCAAAAGAACGAGCCGATGAAATCCTCCAACACTCTGTCTCATTTGTAAAGGAGATGCAAGCTCTGGCCTGGCAATCAGATATGAGTAGAGAGCCAGTCGCCGACCGATTGCTCTGTGACAGTGAAGATGAAAAATCCTTCTCTCCCTGGTACTACATACATCCAAAAGCAGATCAAGCAAAAGATCAGATTGTCGCATGGCTAAAAGAGTGTGAAGAAGAACTGCCAAATACTTGATAGAGAGGTGTTCAAATTGGGGGCTATTTACAACACAAAAGATTACGTGTTCTTTAATGCAAACATCGTTACCATGGATCCAAATCAACCTTCAGCCAGTGTGCTGAAAATCAGCGACGGGAAGATCATTTATGTCGGAAATGATATTGGAACCATCGATCCTTTAAGGGGAGCTGAAACAGAGATGGTTGACCTCCAGGGCAAAACGATGCTTCCCGGTTTTATCGATACTCATATGCATCCGGCACTGTACGGACTCTTCCTTTTGGAGATTGACTGCCGACCAGCAGAGGCTGATACAATCCCTGGCATCGCTGCCAAAGTCCATGGGCAGGCTACACTCACCCCTGAAGGCCAATGGCTTAAAGGATGGGGCTGGGACGACAGCAAACTGCAGGAACGACGCAGCCCAACCCGCTGGGATTTGGATGCAGCAGCACCCAATCATCCCGTTATCCTTAAGAGAACGTGCGGCCATGTGGCTGTAGTAAACAGCAAGGCTTTGGAACTGGCTGGAATCAATGCCGATACCCCAGATCCTGAAGGCGGACATATTGCCAGAGATTCACAGACAGGAGAACCCACAGGGATTATGGAGGAAAGAGCAATTGAACTTTTTGATGTTCCCGCCGGAACTCTTGCTGACTTGAAGAAAGGCCTAAAAATGGCTCTGGCTGATTTTGCCCGCTGGGGTTTTACAACTGTGCATGATATGTCCTGCACTGGCCTCAATATGGCAGCCTATCAGGAACTTCAAGCAGAAGGAGAATTGAATGTAAAAGTCAGACCATGGTATTGGGCTTTGAAACAGATGGATTGGGATCCTTCCCTGGATCACCTGGTCGCCTTGGGAATTCGCAGCGGTTTCGGCAGTGAAATGATTCAAGTTCAAGGTGTAAAGCTGATGCTCGATGGCAGCGTAGGCGGTCGTACTGCTGCCATGGCTGATCCTTTTGAAGGGGAAGAGAGCAATCGCGGTATTTTGTTCATGCCAGAAGAAGCTTTCTGCAAAGAAGCACATAAGGCACTGGCAGCCGGTCTGCGCATTGCTGTCCATGCGATTGGCGAACGTGCGATAGAAATCTGTTTAAAAGCCATTGAATCAACACCCAACAATGTTGACATGCGGCATATGCGAAATCGAATCGAACATTGCGCTATTCCCACCGATGATCAGCTCAGACGGATAAAGGATAACGAGCTGATCGCCGGCTCATCCGTCGGCTTCGTTTATTGGCTGGGAGACAGTTACATCCGCAACCTAGGTAGGGAAAGACTCAAACGCGTCTATCCGCAAAAGACTTTCCAAGAATGGGGGATTGTGGCACCGGCCAACAGCGATGTGCCAATCTGTGATGGCAACCCAATGGTAGGGCTCTATGCTGCAGTGACTAGAAAAACCATGTCGGGGGATATTTTTGACGATCAGCAGAATATTTCTGTTGACGATGCTCTGAAAGGCTATACAACAGCAGCAGCGTACGCCTCATACGAAGAGGATGTCATCGGCACCCTCACCGTGGGCAAAGATGCGGATCTCATCGTTGTATCAGAAAACCCTCTGGAAATTGACCCTGATCGGCTTAAAGATATCCAAGTGGAAATGACGATGATGAAAGGCAACATAACTCATCAGTCATAACCAATCATTTAAATTTACTTACATTCCGCGGCTGTCCTTACCAAAAGGACAGCCGCTTTGGAGGGAGCTCTATGTCCCAGACAGCGATGGTTTACGGGAAGTTTTTGATCGTGGACGCAGATCATGTCATCCCCAATGGTGCTGCTGTTTTCAGAGGAGATCGAATTCTGGCTGTCGGCTCTTATGCTGACATGGTGGCAGAATTCGCACCAGATCGCACATATGGATCTGGCGATATGATTGTAGCTCCAGGATTTGTCAATGCCCATGGTCACGGCCGCGGTCTTACAGATTTTCAATTAGGCAGTACCGATGATGTACTGTAAGCGTGGAAATACCGTACCTATCCAGGTCTGGATCTGTATTACGATACGATTTGGCGCAGCATACAGCTGCTGGAATCGGGAATTACCACAACCATGCATAATCACAACCTGCAGAATCCCGATACGGCACTGCAAGAATTTCATACCGCTTTAGATGCCTATGCGCATGCCCGAATACGAGTAGCATTCGTTCCCACCCTTATTGATGACAACATTGTATTGTACGGGCAGCGTGATGAATTCATGGAAGAAGCCTCGCCAGAAATCAAAAATTTGGTAGAAGCAATTGAACACAGAACCAGTGCTTTTTCTCTACCCCTTTACCTGCAAGCCATCGATGAGCTAATCGCATCCCGTCGATCTGACATGACAACGATTCTCCATGGCCCACTTGCACCTCAATGGTGTCAGAAAGAATCGTTACAAGCTATTCGTGACCATGCTAACTCCCATGAAATGCGTATTCATATCCACATCCTCCAGACAGTTCTGCAAAAAGAGTTCAGCCGGCGTTACCGGCCAGGTACCCTGGTGGAAGACCTGGCAGAGATAAGCCTTCTTGGACCAAAGACGACTTGCGGTCATGCTATATGGCTGACTGATAATGACATACACCTCCTAGCCTCCAGCCAGAGTTCCGTGACCACTCATTCAAGCTGCAACTTGCGTATTCAAAGTGGCCTCGCGCCAGTGCGCAATTTCCTGGATGCTGGCATGCGGGTCGCAATTGGTATGGATGATAAAACATTCAATGACCAAAAAGATATCTTCACAGAAATGCGACTGACCGCCCGTCTCCACCGATTGGGAGCATATGATATGCTGCAAAATCCTCTTCCCAGCCACACCTGTTTGCGGATGGCCACCCAATGGGGCGCAGAACTACTTGATTTTCCTGACTGTGGCAGTTTAATACCTGGCAATCAGGCTGATATCATTCTGTTGGATTATGCAGCGATGACATTTCCCTATACTAATCCTACACACACTCCCTTCGATGTGCTGTTGTATCGGGGAGCCCCCAGCCATGTTGACACGGTAATTGTCGGCGGCACTCCTGTCATCCTGAACAAAGCACATACTATCATCGACAAAGAAGCTGTATTGGCAAAATTGTTAGAAAGCCTCCCACATGATTATGTGCACCGTTTTCAGGCGGTCAGCAACAGATTCCGCGGGCTTAAAGAAACACTTTCTAATTTTTATCATAAGAATGGTTGGTATGATCATACAGATGATCTGAATGAACCCTACTACCGCATTCATAATCGGAATTAAGGCACTACTGCAAAAACAGTGTCGTGTTCCGGATAAATAATTGCATAATGTTGCGGTTTATGATACGCTATTTCATATCTAAGCCTAATCACCCTGTATCGCAAAGGAGATGCTATTTTGAAACTTAAACCACTTCAGATCGGTGAGCTGATTGCACAAATACCCATTATTCAGGGCGGTATGGGTATTGGCGTTTCTGCGAGCCGTTTGGCAGCAGCTGTTGCCAATACCGGAGAAATCGGTGTCATTTCAGGTGTACAAACCGGTTACCGGGAACCCGATTTTCGCACGAACAATCTTCTGGCCAATGTGCGTGGCATCAAAAAAGAGATCGCCAAAGCCCGAGAACTTTCTCCTCACGGAATAATCGGTGTAAATATTCTCACTGCCATTAACCATTACCGTGAGATCGCATCTACTGCGGTTGAAGCCGGCATCGATATGATTATCTCAGGAGCCGGGCTGCCCACTGAGCTGCCGGATATAGTGAAAGGATCGAAAACAAAGGTAATTCCGATTGTCTCTTCCGGACGTGCAGCTGCTGTCCTTTCGAAAATGTGGGATAAGAAGTATCAATTCGCTGCTGATGCTGTCATTGTCG
Organism: uncultured Candidatus Sumerlaeota bacterium; assembly: GCA_964503545.1. Classification (GTDB taxonomy): domain Bacteria; phylum Bacillota; class SLNR01; order SLNR01; family SLNR01; genus JAXGQE01. The sequence goes on along the minus strand of CAZDAI010000013.1, from coordinate 12,608 downwards.
AAGGTCCTTTGGCAGGCGGACACCTAGGATTCACTCGTGAAACCCTGTTAAGTGACGATCTGCCGCTTCTGACAACATTGGTTCGGGAAGTTAAGGAAGCACTTCAGCCTTATGCAGCAAAATATAACAAAAAGATCCCCATTATAGCTGCGGGGGGGATCTTTACAGGTCAGGATATCGCCGAGCAATTGAAAAATGGTGCTGATGGTGTGCAGATGGCAACTCGGTTTGTTGCGACGGTAGAGTGTGATGCACACGACAATTTTAAACAGGCCTATCTGGATTCAACCGAATCATCCATCGAAATCATCCAAAGCCCCATTGGCATGCCCGGCAGAGCGATCCGCAATGCATTTATTATTCGTGAAGAAAGCGGTGAAAAGGACCCTCTCACTCATTGTTATCTGTGCATCAAGATGTGCCATCCCGGTGAGACGCCCTACTGCATATCCAACGCTCTAATTGATTCTGTCACTGGCGATATAGAAAATGGACTGGTTTTTGCCGGCAGCAACGCTTATCGTCTGGAGAAATTAACCACCGTTAAAGAACTCATGGCAGAACTCGTCTCTGAGGCGGAGGAAGCACTCGAGAACGAGTACTAAGATTCTGATATTTTACAAAACGCAATCTCGGCAGCACCAACAGCCGGTTCAAAGGGCAACGATATCTTGTAGACTCTTTTCTTTGCATCAGCAAAAAATGAGGCGATCGTAACCCCGGGAAATCCTTTCTCCGGCCCGTCACAGACAAACATATCATGATGATAGTGGCGGAGTCTGGCTGTAAACTCGCCATATTCTAAAGACAAGCAGTCATCATCTAATTGAATCTTAAGATCGCCATACGCTGGATGATAGTAGACACCTGCATATGCTGTGAGTGAAAATGAAGGATCTGTTCCCTGGATCCTTTCTTTCATTCTCACCTCTCGCAAATGCTTATCATTATCTTCCAACGCCTGGACATTCTTTCGAATTTTCTCATTCCAATCTGCTTGGGTGCCCTGCAGAAAGCGATCATAGAGACTGTATGACAAAACATATGGGGCTCGATTTGGCGTCATATTACTCAAGATAACATGCCCGAAGCGATGCGCTGGCATAAATGATACCAACGCATAGAAACCATCCAGATTTCCCACATGATATATAATGCGGTTGCCCCTGAATACTTCGGAGAACCAGCCTAATCCGTATTGTGTATGTAGAATTTCTGAGTAACTGCCCGGCAAAAAAGACGGTGCTACAATGCATGGCGAGTGTATCTTGGCCAATGTATCAGAAGAGATGATTTGTTGCCCGTTCACTCGGCCTCTGTTCATCTGCAAGCGTACCCATTGGGCCATATCACGCCCGCATGTGTTCAGTGATCCGGCGGGTCCAATATGGTCAGCTCTGCGCAGCGGGACTGCTTCGTAACGATCTGCTTTCCATGCATAACCCGTAACTGAATTATCCATCGCCGCCATTTCCGTAACAGAAAAATTGCTTCTGGACATCCCTAACGGATCCAAGATTTTTTCTTTGAGAAAATCCTCCCAGGTTGCACCTGATATTACCTCGACTAAGTGACCAGCTAAGACATACATCAGGTTGTTATACTGCCAGGTGCTGCGAAAACCACAATTGGGCTCTAGATACTCCAATGCAGCAATCACTTCCTTGCGATTTTTCTCGGTTCCGAACCACACTTTATCATGGCGGGGATACCCAGTTCGGTGACTTAGGAGGTCGATTGCCGTGATGTTCCTTTCCGTTAATGGATCGATCAGACGTAAGCCGGGAATATAGTCTCGTACCGGGGTTTCCCAGTTGAACAATCCTTCATCAGCCAAAATTCCCAATGCTGTTGCTGTGAATGCTTTTGTCGTGGATGCTGCTACAAAAACACTTTCTTCATTAACATCCATTCCGGTCTCAAGATTACTTACACCAAATCCTTTGCTGTAAGTAATCTCATCTTCTTCTATTGTCATCACACAAATTCCTGGGGTATGCCACTCCGCCATCGTCTGTTCAACTAGTGCTTCAAACTGTCTGTCGATTTCCATTAGAATTCCTCCCAAATCGTTGATTGTTTCGTACTGGAAGTATGTGTATTTTTGCCAGAACCCTGACAGGGTAGACACTTCGATAAAAAAAAGGTAGAATATGAATTGGTGCTAAAACCCGGAAATGAGGTGTCCCATTGCAAAGCCATCTTCTCTTCAATTCACACATCGGGCAGGTAAAAAGAGCAGAAACCATTGAGGATAACCCATCCTGTCCCTTTTGCGCCCGTCATCTGCTGGAAGAAATCCTTGATGAAGACGGGAGTATTCTGCTTGTCAAAAACAAGTACCCCGTATTGGAAAACACGTTTCAGACCGTTTTGATCGAAACAGATGATTGTCTCTCTGAATTATCGTTGTATCCTAAAGACCATTTGCATCGTGTGCTGCGGTTTGGAATCCGCAACTGGTTTACGATGATCCAGTCCGGCAAATTTTCATCTGTTTTATTTTTTAAAAACCACGGTCCATACTCGGGTGGCACCATACGTCATCCCCATATGCAGATCGTGGGACTAGAACACTACGACTACCACAAAAGCTTCACTGCAGATCAGTTTGATGGAATCGTCATCGATGCGGGTTCCAAGGTTGAACTGAATCTTTCCACCAAACCCCGCGTTGGATTTTTTGAATTCAATGTCGTAATGGAAGGATTGACAGAGATTGATCGCTTTGCAGACTACCTGCAAACAGCCACCCATTTTGTGCTTAACAATTACCATAACAGTTGCACAAGCTACAACATCTTCTTTTACGAGTGGGATGATATCATCGCGGCAAAAATCATGCCTCGTTTCGTAACTTCTCCTCTTTATGTGGGATATGCCATTCCGCAGATATCCAATCGGATCCAGGATACGGCCGATAAAGTGAAACAGATCTATTTCCCATCGTAATGAATGGTTTATCTTTGCTTCCACTTGGTGGAAGCTTTTTTATATTACACAATTGCCGCTACTTTCTCTTTTGCATCAGTCATCTCATGGACACCGTGGCTAAGGATCAGTGTGTCGAAGTCGAATGTCAGCAGGTATCGGATGCTTTCCACTGCCTGGGGAACGTCTTTGCTGTAGCGTTGCGGAGGCGGGCAGAGCCTGTCTGCGTAATCACCAGCGCCAAATATGGAATCACCGGCAATCAAGGTCCTCTCCTCTTCAAGCAAAATGGCGATATTGCCCAGTGAGTGCCCCGGTACATGGATCGCACGAACACCCGGGACAATGTATTCCTGATCAATGAGAAGCCGATCAACGGCTACCGGAATTCCATGGGCTTCGTCTTTATGGGAAATGACCTGCAAGTCCGGCATTTTCTCTTTGATGATAGGCAGCCCGTCTACATGATCCCAATGGTTCTCAGTAAGAACAATACAACAGGGTTTGTAGGGCAACAGTGTCTCAACCAGTTCATCGGCCATGGCCGACACCCCTGCATCCACAACAATATTCCCATGCTCTGATTCAATAACGAACACGCGGAAAATAGATTGGGGATCTGGCACCTGAATCTCTGTGACCTTTGGTGTTAGACGAATGGTTTTAAGCATTATGTCTCCTCCTTCTGGATCTATGGAATAAAAACTCGATCAAAAATCAAATATAACGGTTTTGTAACAATTTTGTCACTATCTTGTAATATCGCCTCTTTATGATTAGGGTGTAGAACTACATTGAGAGGATGGTTTACATGGAACAAGCAATGCCCTTGGCAGCCAACGATGGTAAGAATATCCGCATCACCGTCGGTGCCGACCACTTTGACCGTTATGCAATTCGCACTCATTTTGTGACCGTTGGAGAAGATCTGTTCGCAAATATTGAAAAATATGTTGTTCCCCACTATCAGCCAGGTGATATCCTTTCGATGGGGGAAAAAGTAGTTTCTCTTTGCCAGAAAGATGTCGTTTTTAAAGAAAATATGCGTATATCGCCACTGGCCAAAATCCTTTCTGGATTTGCGTATAAGAATCCCAGTGGGCCAGCTATGGATAATGTTTATAAAATGCAAACAGCCATTAACTCAGCCGGTGCCCCACGGGTTTTACTGGGAGCTGTTCTGTCTGCAATTACCAAGCCCTTTGGTATTCGCGGCGTCTTTTACAATATCGTTGGTCATGGTGCGCGAAATATTGATGGCTTTTGTGTAGTGGGATTCGAATATTATGCAGACAAGGGAGTGCTGGCCCCTTCTCATCCGGATGCCACATGTGACGAAATCAAAAAGCGATTTGGCTTTGATTGCATGATTGTCGATGCAAATGATCTGTCAGTGCAGATCCTGGGTACCAGTAAAGATATTCCTTACAACAGGGAAACATTGGCCAGCATCATTAAGGATAATCCTGCCGGGCAAGGCAGACAGCAAACACCATTCATCCTAATCCGGCCTCTTGCGCAAATGAAGACAGCCTGATCAGCATCCCGAGCGTAAAAGTTGTATGAATTCGGTTGGAATTCGAGTTTCAAATGATAATGTGCGGCCATCCTGTGGATGCAGTAAAGTCAGCCGATATGCGTGGAGTGCCAAGCGACGGAGAGGATCGTGGGTGCTGCCATACTTACGGTCGCCAACAATGGGATGCCCCATTTCTTGCATCTGGACACGGATCTGATTCTTTCTGCCGGTCTGCAGGGAGAAACGAACCAGGGAACACCCTTCCCCTATTTGTTCAACCTCATAACTAGTTATCGCTTTTTTACCTTTTGCGCCACTGTGACTGATGTGAACCATTTTCTGTTTGTCCTCAAATAGAAAATGGTCCATCAGTCCTTTTCTTTGCTTCGGAATTCCTTCAGCAATCCCATAATAAATTCGTTCTGTTACAAGCTGATTCCATTCTGCCTGAAAGAGTTCTTTCAGTTTTTGGCTTTTGGTAAAAATGATCACACCAGAGGTATCCTGATCCAACCGATGAACGACATAAATGCGCTGCCTGACATCGCCACGCTTGACATACTGGTTGACATGGCGAAACACCGTATTCTGATCGTCTTTTTCTGATGCAACAGACAGCATTCCCGAAGGTTTTTCCACGACGATTAGTTCATTATCTTCGTAAATAACCCGGATGCCCTGGCGTTTGAGAAAATCTTCATGATTTGGCATCCACGAGATGGTGATCTGATCCCCCGGTGACAGTGGATGATTGTACTGTGTTCGGCAGATACCATTGACTGCAATTTGCCCAGAGGCCAAGACAGCTTTCATCTTTTTTTTCTGGTGGGGAAAATTTTCTAATAGAAAATCAAGCAGCAGGGCTTCCTGTTTAACATCCAATACGGTATCCATTTCACGTACCACAATCTTGTCCGGCTTTCGTCTGTGGAAACTACGTCCCTTATTCATTGGCTGCACTCTCCTGTATAGGAACTGTTAGCTTTTTTCTCCCGATTGTTGCTGCTACCAGTGCTGTAATTGGCACTGTAAGGAAAAGCCCGATACTCCCTGCCAAAGCCCTTACTACTTCCGATGCAATCATATCCTGATTAATTATTTCCATAAACGGTACTTCGTAGGCGAGAAAGAGAAGCAGCAAATGCAAGGCGCCACCAGTATAGGCAAGGATCAGGGTGTTGGACATTGTGCCCATCAGATCACGACCCACATTCATGCCAGCCCGCATGAGCTCTTTCTGTCTGATATCGGGCTTTGCTTCTGCAACCTCCCACATAGCAGAGGCAACCGACATACCCACGTCCATGACTGCTCCCATTGCGCCTAGAATTATGGCTGCAAACAAGATACCCTGGAAATCCAGATTGACTTCCTGGGGAATGAACATCAGCAGCTGCGCCTCCTGGTTGCCCAAGCCGGTCAGTTGTGCGGCCCTTCCAGCAATATATGCCAGAGCACCTGCAACGATCAATCCGCCGGATGTGCCAATGATTGCTGTAAATGTTTTCTTGGTTATCCCGCCAATAATCATCAGTGTCATAACAATTACACCGATGCAGACAAATAATGATACCAAAATCGGGTTACTACCTGCCAAGATCATCGGCAACAAAATCTTTATGATGGCAACCCCGGTCAATACCAGCGCCACAAGCGCCTGGATCCCTTTTCTCCCACCAATGACGGCCATGCTTAAAACAAACAGCAGGCCAAGCCAAAGCAGATGCCGTTGGCGAGCTCTTTCTACTATAAATGCATCCCGAAGCCCGCCTGTGTCATCCCGTTCAATTATTACAAGAAATTCATTCCCGGGTTCAAGAAAAATGTTGTATGCATAATTGTAGTCAATGATATGTTCACTTTCGATTAATACACCTTTGAATTCCCCGGTTAAAATCTCCATTTCCACAACTTGCTGGACCAAGGGATATCCGAATCCTGAATCATCATCCCGCAAGTCTTCTTCAGATACAATTCGGGTTACACGAGCAAAAGCCATCTCTGCCTCATCTTCGGCGGCATAGACTATACCGCTGTTAACGAGTATCAAAAACAGCGAGATCATAATGAGATAAAACTTTGCCTTACTTTTCAAAGACTCCATGTGTTCCTCCTGAAAAATTAATACCCATTTAATTCTCTATCCTGCCCATGATCCCTGCTACAGTGATGACGTGAAAACGGGACCCGTGGGTCCCGCACTGATTCTTAGTAAAAATACTTCTTAATTACTTTTGCGATCCACTCTGCGTAGGCCGCATAACAAGCTTCACCAGCCTCAGCTGTGGCAGAAGCAGGATCTCCAATATAACCAGGGCTGTGATCTGGTTTTTGCGGTGCATAGATGCCCGCAGCACCGCCGTAGTAGAACAAACCAGAGAATTCCACATCTTCCTCGCCCGTATCTTCATGGTAATATGGTTTTGCATCTTTTGCATTCACCAGATTAGGTACAGCTGCCATGACACATGCAGTCTCGTCTTCACCCCCGTGGCCCTGATGCTTCGTATTCTTAAGAACGGTTGGCCAAAAATCATTCATCGGCGGAATCCAGTTCACACATAAAACCTGTATCCCTTTTTCGTCATACAATTCTTGGGCCGCGGTCTGCATGGGTCCCCAATTTTCGGCATGGTTGAGAATCATCACGAATTTATTCAATCCGTGTCGGTGCAGGCTGATCACCAATTCCTTCAGAAGCAACACGAGTGTGCTGGGCATCAGTGAACAGTTGCCAAAGAGAGAATTTCTTTCAAAGCTATTCGAATCTACGCCAAAGGGTACCGTAAACCCTGGGACTGATTCAATCCCCATTTCCTTTAGTTTTTCGGCTGTTCTGCGGATCAGGTAATCCCCCTGGTAGTTGTCTGACCCGATGGGCAAATGAAACGAATGGTTCTCGGTAGCGCCGCAGGACATCAAAAAGAGATCTGTGTCTTTTAACCTGTCTTTAAGTTCATACGCGGTCATTTCATGAATATTCTTCGGTCCTTTCACTTCATACAAAACCTCACCCTTGCTCATTCTAATCCTCCTCTGAAATCCAATGTCGTGTGGATAATTGTCATATGACGCATAAATATTCTGTTTTACTCATAAAATTCCTGCATGTTTCGTGAAATATTTTAGAGATATACACTATTTTTCGGATGTCCTGATAGAAAAATTGCCAATTCGAGATGTAAGGCCCTCTCAAACTGGCAATCTTGTATTAATTATGCATCTCTCCAAAGCTAGACTTCGATGCGTGAAAAATGCAGATTGGCCATGCTGCGCATAATCCCGTAAGGAATTAACCCCAACAGCAAACTGATCAAGATCACTACCATCGCTGCACTTATATTGCTCAATCCTGCTTGCATTGCAAGTCGCGCAGCAAGATAGATGCCATACATACAAGCTCCGCTGACAACCATCCCCACCAGAACATTCATGTTCTGTTTGATGGCTCTTTGCGGATCATCCCAGGTAAGAAACGGCCTTAGGAAATCGACCAGGAGGTTACTCGTAATCGCAGGGATCGAAAAAGCAAATCCCATCCCAAGCACCAGCAAAAACTCGCCGATACTAACCGGGATCAGCCAGAATACAGCGATGAGTACCAAAGGAATGGCCAACAAGCTAATTAAGAATGAATAAAGGATCTTCCCGTGAATCTGGGTAAGCGGTGTCACGGGTATGACTTTGGAGATCCAAAATGTTCGCCCTTCGCGAGAAAAAGAACTGGACGCTGCTGGAGCAAATATTGCCGTTCCACCGATAAATGCAGCGAGAAGCAACAATAAAAGGAATCGTGACTCTATCAGCGCAAGTGCTGCGACAATCTGACTGAATCCGCCGCTTACTACAAGAGGCACGACCATTATTACAGGCAGCAGAATGATAATTGCCACACTGTTGAAAAAATAAATGGGTGTTCGCAACAGTGATTTTATTTCCCTGACAGCGATGGCCATGGCAGGACTATGACTTCGATCAAATTGGGAAACTAACGCCTCCTTTGTCATACTTTTTCGAGCAATCACCTCACTGCCGCCAATGAGACCCTGGTAAAATATTCGACCGCCAGTCCATACTGCAAGCAGTGTTGCAGCAGCACTAGCCCCCAAATAATAGAGCAGATTCAATATGGATTGTCCGCCTGAAAGGACAAGCGCACGCGTGGCCAGTAGTGCTGGTGGGAAGATTCGCACCATCATACCAACCAATCCTTCACTGTTTGAAAGAAGGTTTTGAATATATTCAGCTTCTGAACCTTCAGGGATTTGCGTCAGAAAAATATTGAGAAAGACAATGATTACTAAGAAGAAGATCATACCAAGCAAACGAATGGTATCTCTTCTGCGTGACAGATTCGTATATCGCATCAAAATCATAACACAAATGGAAGCCAGTGCCAAAGGTATCAACGGAGTTAGAAAGAACACGATCGCGCTCAAGAACAGATAGGAAAAGGCAAAACCATTGTAATAACCATAGATGTAGAGAGCAGGCAGTACAAATGGGATCAGCGTAATGTAATTGCTGATCAGGACAACCGAGAATTTGGCAGCCATCACCGACGCTGGCCGTATGGGAAGGGCCAAAAGGAAATTCAAATCACGGGAAAAGTAGAAAGTTGACATGACATAAGCAATTCCAAACAGAAATACGATCAAACTGCCCCCCACAAGTCCTGCAGCTATCACAGCCTGACCTTGCCCGAACATGGCCGCACCGAGATAAAGACCATCCAGAACACGCAAATATATGTAGAAAATCGGGCCCAAAGATATGATCACCAGCAGAGCCAAACCCAAATTAGCCAGAAATTTCAACCGGTTGTGCGTCATATACCAACGCATTACCGACAATCCATATGCGACCTTCAACTGCATCCAAATCAGTCGGATCATACTCATGATTCAGTCAACTCCAAAAAGATATTGACTAGCGACTCTTTGTTTGCTGCCTGGCTTCGCAGCTCGTCCATTGTCCCCAGCGCGATTAACTTACCCTTGCGGATAATTCCGATCCGGTCACAAAGTTTTTCTGCTACTTCCAGGACATGGGTGGAGAAAAAAACTGTTTTCCCTTCATTGCAGTGCTCTCGCATATAATTCTTCAGATTGTTGGATGATTTTGGATCAAGTCCAACCATCGGTTCATCAAGGATAAAAACATCGGGATTATTTAACAAAGCGCCAATGAGAACAATCTTTTGCCGCATACCGTGGGAATAACTCTGAATCAAATCGCCGACAGCTCCCGTCAATTCAAACATGTCAAGGAATCTTCCAATGCGTTCCTTTCGTACCGGACCGCTCACAGAATAGACATCCGCCATAAAATTCAGATATTCGATTCCCGTCATCCGTTCATATACTTCAGGCGTATCTGGTACATAACTAATGGCCTTTTTCACGCGAATGGGATCCTTGTCCAGATCAATCCCATTGATCGTGATGGTGCCGCTATCTTTGCGCAGCAGGCCCACCATCATCTTGATCGTAGTGGTTTTCCCCGCACCATTGGGTCCGAGAAAACCAAAGATTTCGCCCGGGCGGGTGGACAAGCTTAAATCGTCAACCGCCTTGACAGCACCACGATTGTAACTTTTGGATACTCCCTTCAGTTCAATCACTTTCCCAGCCTCCTTCTTCTTTTGTGCATCAGCTAATATGAAAACCATGCATTCTATATTGTATCACCGCTGCAAAGCATTCCGAATCTTTGCTGGTATGTCGTTTCATACTCATCCAACAGATGTTGATGATGTATACATTTCTTTACTCCCAGTATTCTGCAATTTCGCGCGGATCCACTACTTTTCGATTCATGATCAAACCGGCCGCAAGGATGATGACGCCAATCAGCATAAAAAGAAAAACGAATGAACCTCGGTTGGCAATGAATCCTGCCACTAGCGGGCCCACCATGCCCATCATGCCCGATATAATGGAGGCGAGGGCAATATATGATGGACGATTGTCCGCGCGGCCGAATTCCATTATGAGATTATCAAAACTTAAGAATATCCCGCCTGTTAAAAACCCGGTACCCACAAAAAACAGGAGAAATGAAACAAAGCTGTTCAGAACCGGGCTTGTAAAATAGACAATTGCGATCAGCATCGCTGCGGCTTCTACCAATCGCTTAAATCCGATTCGATTGGCTATCTGTCCGGCAACAAATGTTCCGATCGCCAATGATACCAGATTGACCGCTGTAAAAGTACCCAGCATCGGTCCGGTCACGTCAATGCGATTTTTTGCAAAGACTATCACAAATGAGGATGTATAAAAACCCAGTGATATGAGCGAACGGAGCACGCTGTAGCGGGCAAAATTGCTGTCCGCTTTTAAGATGGCGGGGAATCCCCGTATGGTATCTCGTATCGAAGTTTTCACACCCGGAACAATGGCTGGTTCCTCTTTAATGCGTGACAGCAACCAAAGATCTACGAGGTGTACCGCAAATGCCATGAAAAAGCACAGGGCATACCCTAAAGGCAATGTATACTCAGAGCCATTCAGATAAGAATACCGGCCAACCAGCAACCCAGCTATATACCCTGCACCGGCCTGAAAGGCGATGGACAATGAATTACGCATGCCAAAATATGTACCTCTGCGTTCCAGTGGTACAACCTTGGACATAAAATCAAAGAAACTGGAAAGATAAAGTCCGTTGAAAAACTGCAATGTAAAATAAGCGATGATAATGATCCCCATCATCGTCCCCGGCGGGAATATAAGCAGAGAAAACCCGATGATAAACCATGGTAGCCGGTACATGAAACCAAACCATAACATGGTGCGCTTTTTAATCACAAGATGTTGCAGCGCGGAGGGTGCGTACAATTGCGCAGCTGTGTAGCCAATGCTCATAATTGTGCTCATCAGACCAACCAAGAGCTCAGATCGGCTGAGGTCATAGACAAAACTGGCAAAAATGCTGCCGTAGTTGTAAAAACCCAATCCTGCGTAATAGAACATTCCCTGCATTATCCCCACGGGCAGATTGAACTTGAAATTTTCTCTCACCTTATTCTGAAATTCTGTCTTTTTGCCTGCCATCGGCTCCCCATTCACCAGCTGTTCCCCCTTAAGCTACAGAAACTGTTGCTCCAATTGCCGTCAAATCGTTCCATGATCCTTAGACTCCATGAGCTCCTCTTGTACAAGCTGCATCAATCTTTCTCTTTTGTTTAGAAACGGATTATCCAAAACTCTGTCAAGCAGCTCTCCCAAAATATGTCCGATCTGCGGTCCTTCGGGGACACCCATATGAATCAGGTCGTCCCCGTTGATCGCCAACTCGCAAATGGATGAGCATTCGTCTAAATAAACAATTTCTTGGATGTCATTTACCCATTGACACACTTCTTTCAAATTGAACCCCTGGAATTCTGCGGCCAAGCGGATAAAAGCAGCCGTTATTTCCCAGTTTTTCTTCCCTAATCGTTTGAGCATTCTCCGCAATTCCGCTTTGCTTCGATAAGGAAAGTGATGGATCTCTTGGATCAGGCCACGAATTCGATCAATGTTTTTGCGAGAAAATGCATATTTTGCCAATAAACCCTCTAGGTATTCTTCCTGCCACCCTTGCTTTCCTGCTGATTCTATACCATCCCGTCGATTTAATAGAATAAACAAAGCCATTCGTGCATCAGAATCAGCAGGTACGCGGCATAGTGGCTGCCAGTAATGAATTGAGAGCATTTCGTCTGACAGGGATTGCGTAAACCCCAAATTCGTCAGCAGCCCCGTTGCTGCCATAAGCTGGCACCCTTGCGCTGGATTTCGACTCAGCAGAATCCCATCCAACTCTGGCCGAATCCGTTCAGGGGCAACGTGGTCGCTCATGCCAATATTTCTGACCAGCGCATCCATTGTCGGATTCGTAATAGCAAATCCAAGCTGTGCACTTAATCGAATGGTGCGAAACAAACGCAGGCCATCTTCACGAAATCGGTCATCGGGATTGCCCACTGTCCTCAGCATCTGGCAGCGCAGATCTCGCATTCCATGATATGGATCCAATAGGACTCCTCCATCGAAAGCCATAGCGTTAATCGTAAAATCCCTTCTCTGCAAATCATCTAGAATCGATCGAGAAAATACGAGCTGAGCTGGCCTGCGCCCATCGACATACATTCCCTCTTTACGCATCGTTG
>CAZDAI010000012.1:21068-24843 GCA_964503545.1 uncultured Candidatus Sumerlaeota bacterium | reverse complement strand
GATGATAAAGCGTCACGCCCTGATTCGCAGTCTGCCAGCGGTCGAAACATTAGGCTGTACCAACTTTATCTGTTCGGATAAGACCGGGACCCTGACTGAGAATAAAATGACGCTGAGGAAAATTTTTACCAACGGTAAAATGTTTGATGTAACCGGCGTGGGATACAGCCCGATAGGAGAGTTCATGCGGGATAATCAACCGATAGCAGAAGATGAATATATGGAACTACATCGATTGCTGGAAATCGGCACATTGGCATCCAATGCCGTGCTGATTGAGCCAACCGGTGATCTTGGGCCAAACGGCAATGGTGCAGAGAATGAATGGACGATTACTGGAGACCCGACAGAAGGGGCCATCGTTGTTGCAGCAGCTAAAGCAGGTATCATGAAGACAGACCTGGCCAAAGACTGCCGACGAGTTTTGGAGCTGCCCTTTGATTCAGATCGAAAACGTATGTCAACGGTATCCTATACACCTAGCGGTGGAGGCTTGGTGAGTGTTAAAGGAGCCGCTGAATCACTCTTGCAGTTGTGTGATGGTATCTGGGAGAGCGGCTACATTAAAAAGATGACCGAAGAAGACCGCCAACGTGTGGTGCGGACCAACGAACAAATGGCAAAAGGAGCGCTGCGGGTATTGGGCATCGCCTATAAAGATGTGCCCCATCCGGATGCAGTAACTGCGGAGAATGCAGAATCTGGCCTGATTTTTGCCGGTCTGGTGGGGATGATTGATCCTCCGAGGGAGGAGGCAAAAGCAGCCATTGCCCGCTGCGATCATGCTGGCATAAAAACAGTCATGATCACTGGAGACCATCGATTAACAGCTGAAGCCATCGGCCGGGAGTTGGAGCTTCTCAAACCCGGGGATACGATTCTGACTGGGGAAGATTTAAATCAAATGACAGTGGAAGAACTGTCAGAACAGGTGGAAAAAGTTTCTGTATATGCCCGGGTAGCGCCACACCATAAGCTGAATATTGTGAAGGCCTTAAAAACCAGGGGTAATGTGGTGGCGATGACCGGAGACGGCGTTAATGATGCACCAGCTGTTAAAGAAGCCGGCATTGGTGTGGCTATGGGCATTACTGGCACGGATGTAACCAAAGAATCGTCGTCGATGATCCTGATGGACGACAATTTTGCCACCATAGTCGCAGCAGTGGAAGAAGGCCGCGCAATCTATGATAATATCCGAAAATTTATCCGTTACCTCCTGTCATGCAACGTGGGAGAAGTGCTGACCATGTTTATTGCTTCTTTAATGGGGATGCCCTTACCGCTCCTGCCCATTCAGATCCTCTGGATTAATCTGGTTACCGATGGACTACCGGCAATTGCCTTGGGATTGGATCCTTCGGATAAGGGGATTATGGATCGGGCCCCCCGGGGTGCGGATGAGAATGTCTTTTCCCGTGGACTAAGCCGGGTTATCGTACTGCGTGGTTTTGTGATCAGTGTGATTACGCTTACTGCATTTGCGTATGTTCTGCAACAACCGTCAGGCAGTCTGGCACTTGCACGCACCATGGCATTTGCGGTTTTGGTGATCTCTCAACTGATGCATGTATTTGAGTGTCGCTCTGAGACAAGAAATATATGGGAAATCGGCGTGTTCAGCAATATGTATCTTGTTGCGGCGGTTATATCATCCATGACGATGCTCCTGGCAGTAATCTATCTACCTGTACTGCAGCCAATCTTTCGCACAGTTCAGTTGCAGCCGGTCCATTGGCTCACAGCTGTCTTGCTCGGCCTGGCTGGATCCATTTTGATGCGTGTACTCCTGGTTGCAGCCCGCATGGTTTTAGGTCCGGTTCCAACTGTGCAGACAAAGCGCATCTAAGCATTGTACCTGGAGAATGATTCAAGTATAATGGTGAAAGAGGAAGGATGATGTAAATGAACTGGAAACTGGTGGCTATGGCTTTTGGGCTGCTGTTTTTGGCGGAATTGGGCGACAAAACGCAATTAGCGGTATTTACGTTGGTAACCCAGCATAAAGACCCTTGGTCAGTATTTTTTGGTGCTTCTGCAGCACTGATTGTTGTAACAATGCTGGGTGCATTCTTTGGTCATGTGGTCACCCGCTATATTCCGACAGTATATCTACAGGTTGGTGCCGGGTTGCTTTTCTTTGGTATTGGACTAGTGGTCCTCTGGAAGGCTGTGCCTGAACTGACTGCATATCTTTCTGCTTTGAAGTGAAAGTTCAAAGGTTTGGAGGGATCGGAGTATGGATGAACAAACGAGTCACCCCAGTGACCAAAGCAAAAAGCAGTTGCTTGCCCGATTGCGAAAAATCGAAGGCCAGATTCGCGGATTGCAGAGAATGATTGATGAGGATCGTTACTGTGTGGACGTGCTTGTTCAGATTGCAGCAGCACGTGCTGCATTAAATCGGGTTGGATTGCAGGTACTGGAAAAACATACCCGCGGGTGCGTGATCAACGCCGTGCGCCATGATCATGGTGACGAAGCAGTGGACGAGCTGATGGATGTGTTGATGCGCTTTATTAAATAGAGAATTACCCGACTGCATAGCAGCCGGGTATTGTTTTCAGGTAGTATATTTTTCTGGTTAGAAAAGACAGCCCGCAGGCTGTCGATAGTCAGCAGTTTAGAGAACTCCGCCGCCTTTGACATAATCAATACCGGTTTCGCCAATCATGCTTTCTGATTCGCGAATCAGCTGGGTCAGGTTCAGATCGGCAAATGTTCCGTACTGGGCTAAGAGTGCTTCCATTTCGTCCAGAATACCCTCTTCAGCAGTGGCATCCACCCGGATGCAGTATTTCCCGATTCTGCGATAGAGACCTACTGTATTGCAATAAGGTCCGAATTTTTCATCCAATGCCAGGACGGCTTCTTTGAGGGTTTCAAAATCTTTGGTCTGGTATACCATAATTCGCTGTTTGGCCATGATCATTCCCCCTACGCTTAATAATTATCCACGTGGTATTATATCATAAGGCTTGTTATCTGTCACAAAAAACCCAGTAGAAAGGATGCCGCCAATGGCCACACACCGTTTGTACAATGATCTTGCCGAGTTGTTTCCCATCATTACTCCCCCGGAACATTATAAAGAGGAGTCTGACCAGTGGCGGCAGCTTCTGCGCAGCCATCTGGGGCCTGGCCGGCATCGGATCTTGGAGCTGGGAGTGGGAGGCGGTCATAATCTTTCCTTCTTGTCCGGTGAATTTGATGCAACCGCAGTGGATATTTCTCCCCAAATGCTGGCACTTTCACAAAATCTGAATCCCACGGTTCGGCATATCCTGGGGGATATGCGCAGTGTCTATCTTGGTGAAACTTTCAAAGCTGTACTGATTCATGATGCGATCAGTTATCTGACTTGTCAGAAGGATTTGCATGCAACAATTGCAACGGCAGCTAGACATCTGGAACCAGACGGAATCCTAATTATGGCCCCGGACTATTTTCAGGAAACATTCATCCCCAATCGGGTCTCTTCTTTTATTAATCATCGGGATGATCTAACGGTTACTTTTATAGAACACACTTGGGATCCTGATCCGGATGATACAGAGATCGAGGTCAATATGTTCTTCTTAATCATGAAAAACGGCAAAATGCAGGTGGAGGAAGATAAGCACATTCTAGGATTGTTCCCCCGGGCAGTATGGAATGAGGTCCTGGAATCTGAAGGATTTGCAGTGGAATGGGTGCCGTGTCCTCACCATGAAGACGGCTTGACCGGCTGGTTGATCACTGCACAGCGAGTTACTTGATGTGCTCCCAGTTGTAT
>CAZDAI010000012.1:0-21058 GCA_964503545.1 uncultured Candidatus Sumerlaeota bacterium | reverse complement strand
TGGTAGGGTAATGCGTTTTATTCTAGACTGGACCAGAGGAGGTAGATCTTGTGAGACCCAGTTTTTTACAGGCGGGGATGCAGCCCAAAGTGGGTCCGCCACCCAAGGAAGAACTGAAAGGCGGGCTGAAGGAACTTCTGGATGCCAGCCTGGAAGAAGGAGAAAAGGTTTTGGTAAGTACAGAAGGCGGTATGGGTGAAGCCCTCGTGGCAACCAACCGCAGGGTGATGGCACTAAAATGCGGTTTTATGGCGGGAGCCTATAAGGAGCCGCTCTGTTTCTCATTTGCTTATGAAGATATTTATTTATTTGAATGGGGAAGAAGACGCCGGATTCTGGAGATCATTCCTTTTCGAGATATTGATAAGAAAAAAGTTGGCATAACTTTCTTACCTTTTCATGACAAGGCTTTCGGCAGTGCAGTAAATTTCATGGCACAGCGTGTAGTGGAATGCCGCAAGAAGAATCCGGAAGTAGCAGATAGGGCCAAGCAACATGCCCAGGCCGATGCGAAAAAGATGCGCTGGTAACGAATCCGATGCCCGACAACTGTCGGGCTTCTTGTTATTGGCAGAGAAAAAGTGGGAGTCAGAAGGAAAGAAGGACAAAAATCACGAAATATACATGGATTGAATTTCCATACCCGGTGAACACTCGAGGGAGTGAAAACCGGCACCATAGACCGAAGGAGCGTGTAGCAATGAAACCGTTGATCGGTATTAGCGGCAGCATCATGTTAAGCAGTGATATCGGATTTGACCCACGATTTGCCAGTGTGCTACCTGCATTTAACTCTTCACCGCGGGATTACACCGAAGCAGTCGAGGCAGCCGGGGGAATTCCGGTTGTGATTCCCGTTAGTCTAGATGAGAAAATCCTCGCAGATACCCTTGATCGCTTGGATGGTTTGCTCCTTACTGGCGGTGACGATGTGGATCCCTTGCGTTACGGGGAAGATCATCATCACAAGATTGAAAAGACAAATCCGATCAGAGACGAATTTGATCTGACGTTGGCCAGGATGGCATTGGATCGAAATATGCCGATACTGGGCATCTGCAGGGGTTGCCAGATTCTAAATGTGGTAGAAGGTGGCACGCTGTATCAGGATATCACCGCTCAAGTGAAAGACTGTCTGCTTCATCCGCTGTTGGGCGTTGCCCCCAAATGGCATAAGGCCCACAAGGTTGCACTGGAACCCGAATCCAAGCTGGCTAAAATTTACGCAGCCGAGGAACTATGGACGAATGGCTTCCATCACCAGGCAGTAAAAGATGTTGCCTCGACTTTGAAGGTTGTGGGGAAAACCAGTGACGGTGTCATTGAGGCAGTTGAAAGTCCAGCTCACAAGTTCGTGGTAGGGGTGCAGTGGCATCCGGAAATGATGCTCGAAAAACATCGGGAAGTGCTTCCCCTGTTCGAGGCATTCGTACAGGCAGCGAAAGAAAAATAGGATAAAACAGGAGGTATGTTCATGAGTAAAGGTGGAATTGAAATCAAGACTGCTATTCCCGGTCCTCGTTCCGAAGAATTGCAGAAACGCCGTCAGGCAGTGGTACCTCGTGGTGCCGCCAGCGCCACTCCCATTGTTGTAGAAAAAGGCCAGGGTGCTGTTATTGAGGATGTCGACGGCAATCGGTATCTGGACTTTGCCGGTGGAATCGGTGTATTGGCTGTTGGTTACAGTCATCCCAAAGTTGTGGCTGCTGTAAAAGATCAGGCGGAAAAAATGTTCCATACCTGTTCAGCTGTCAGCATGTACGAACCGTATATTGATCTGGCTGAAAAATTGGCTGCCATGGTTCCCGGGGATTATCCGAAGAAGACTGTATTTCTGAACAGTGGAGCAGAAGCTGTGGAAAATGCAGTAAAGATTGCCCGCAGCTACAGCAAGCGTCCAGCCATTGTGGTATTCGAAAATGCATTCCATGGCCGGACACTCCTGACAATGTCCATGACTGCGAAGATTATCCCCTACAAGTCCAATTTTGGGCCTTTTGCTCCAGAAATCTACCGCCTGCCCTATCCGTATTGCTACCGGTGCCCATTCGGCCTGGAATACGGCAGTTGCGGCATGCGGTGCCTGGAGTACATTGAAGAGAGTTTTGCCACCCATATTGCTCCGGAAGATGTGGCAGCTCTGGTGATCGAAACGGTTGTTGGTGAAGGCGGCTTCCTGGTACCACCGAAAGAATTCCTGCCGGGCTTGCGCAAGATCTGCGAGAAATTCAACATCCTATATGTTGCTGATGAGATCCAGTGCGGATATGGCCGGACAGGGAAGATGTTTGCATACGAGCACTACGGCATCGTACCGGATATGGTTACCACCGCTAAATCACTGGCTGCCGGTATGCCCCTAAGTGCCGTCATCGGCAAAGCCGATGTGATGGATACAACCGTCATCGGCGGCTTGGGTGGCACTTACAGTGGCAATCCAGTAGCACTGGCTGCCGGCAATGCTGTTTTGGATGTAATGGAAGAAGAGCATCTGATGGAAAAAGCCAATGCATTGGGCGAGATGATGATGAAACGCTTTAAAGAAATGCAGGAAAAATATTCGATTATTGGTGATGTTCGCGGTCTGGGTGCAATGGTAGCCATCGAGCTGGTTGAAGACAGAGCATCAAAGAAGCCCGCTGCTGATGCAACCAAGAAGATCATGAAATACTGTTATGAGCGGGGTCTGATTCTCGTGAAGGCGGGCATGTATGACAATGTTGTGCGGATGCTGCCGCCATTGGTCACAACTCCTGAACAAATGGCAATCGGGTTGGATCTGATTGAAGAAGCACTGCAGAATCTCTAAAGGCAGACTAAGTGCGACAGATAGGGACAACTGTCCCTATCTGTTTGACTCTATGGGAGGTGACTGGATAATGAATGGATATATGGGGAAAATACTGCATGTAAATCTTACCGATGAAACCACCTACACTGATTTCTATGACGGGAAAACGTTGCGCCAGTATATTGGTGGCAGCGGTTTGGGAGCCCGCATTCTATACGACGAAACCGATGAGTTTACCGATCCTTTGGGCCCGGAGAATGTGCTGATCTTTATGACGGGGCCATTGACCGGCACGCGAATTCCGATGTCTGGGCGTCATGCTGTCGTTGCTAAATCACCCTTGACCGGCATCTGGGGGGAAGCTGATTCTGGCGGGCACTGGGGCTATATGCTCAAACGAGCTGGGTATGATGGGATTGTGGTTCGCGGCGCCGCTCGGAGACCAGTATATTTATGGGTACATGAAGATGGTGTGGAGATCCGATCAGCTGAAGGTATTTGGGGACAGGATTCCTTTATCACAGAAGAGCTTGTCCAAAAAGAAACCAACCCTAAAGCGGTTGTAGCCTGCATTGGGCAGGCTGGTGAGAAGCTGGTCAAGATAGCTTCGATTATGAATGATGGGAAAGACGGCCGGGCGGCTGGCCGCTGCGGGTTGGGGGCTGTCATGGGCTCGAAGAACCTGAAAGCGGTTGCAGTGTTTGGCGATGCCCAAACACCTGTGGCTGAGCCGGAAAAATTGGCTGAGATGGGGAAAACGGTTGCCAAGCAAATTGTTGAAAAGACTCGAGCGTTCAGTAATTTTGGTACCTCCGGCGGCTTGCAGACGGCAGAGAAAGTAGGGGACCTGCCCATCCAGAATTGGCGGGTAGGTGCCTGGGAAGAAGGAGCTGCCAAAATATCCGGGCAGGCAATGGCAGATTCGATTCTGACTGGAAAATTTTACTGCCAGGGGTGCGTCATTGGCTGTGGACGAGTTGTGAAGCAGTACTTTTCTCCCTTTACCGGCGTTAACGGAGGCGGTCCTGAATACGAGACGCTGGGGATGATCGGCAGTAATACCCTCCTCGACGACCTGGAAACGATCGCCAAGGCAAACGAGCTGTGCAACCGCTATGGTATCGATACGATTTCAGCAGGTTCTGCAGTAGCTTTTGCCATCGAGTGTTTTGAGCACGGATTGATTACAACAGAAGATACCGATGGTTTGGAATTGGCCTGGGGCGACAGTGAGTGTGTTCTGGAACTGATCCGCATGATCGGCGAAAAGGAAGGCATCGGCGAACTCCTCAGTGAAGGTACCCGTCGTGCTGCAGAAGAGATTGGCGGCATGGCTGCGGAATTTGCCATCCATGTGAAAGGGCTGGAACTGCCGGCCCACGATCCGCGAGCATACAGTAGTTTGGGTGTGGGCTATGCTACAGCAAATCGTGGCGCATGTCACCTTCAGGGGTTTAGTTATGCATTTGAGCGGGGCTTAAAATCCCCCGATATGGGATTCCCAGAAGTACTGGACCGTTTTGCAGTAGAACGAAAAGGAGAACTGGCTGCGAAAACACAAGATCTGATGAGTATGTTTGACTCAATGAAGTTGTGCAAATTCATTCTCAATGGTGGAATTGATATCCATGATCTGGTGGAATGGCTGAATGCATCGACCGGTTGGGATATGACAATGGAAGAGTTCATGAAAACCGGAGAGCGCTTGTACAACCTGAAGCGTATGTACAATGTACGGTGCGGGATCAGTCGTAAAGATGATGTGATCCCAATGCGGATTCTGACCCAACCGCGCAGAGAAGGGGGCGCAGGATATAATCTGCCACCACTGGGACCCATGCTGCACGAATACTATCAGCTTCGAGGCTGGAGCGATGAGGGGATTCCGCGACCGGAAAAATTGGAAGAATTGAACCTTACAGAATAGCAGGGAGTGAGCGTATGGCTTTGGACCGAATCCGACATGCAGGGTTACGTAGCAAAGTTATCAGCCCAACGGAGGCCGCCGGGTTAATTCAGGATGGTATGAATGTGGGCATTAGCGGTTTTGCTCTTGCGGGAAATCCAAAAGAGGTTTTACCGGCAATGGTACATGAAATGGTAGCCGCAGGGGAGACAAAGAAGATCAATCTCTGGACAGGCGCTTCCACAAGCTATGAAGCAGATGGCATTCTGGGAGCCCATAATGTGGTAATGCGCCGGTTTCCCTACCAGAGCAGCAAAGAGATGCGCCAGTGCGTCAACCGCGGGGAAGTTCAGTATACGGATATGCATCTTAGTCTATCTCCCCAGTCAGTGCGTTATGGCTGGTGGGGGCATCTGGATGTTGTGATCATTGAGGCCGCGGCGGTTACTGAAGCAGGTGAAATTGTTCTGACGACAGCTGTCGGCAATACGCCGACATTTGCTGAGGCAGCCGATATCATAATTCTGGAGGTAAACAGCAGTTTCCCTGAAGCTCTGGAAGGGATTCACGATCTCTATACCCCCCAGGATCCTCCCTGGCGAGAACCAATTCCCATCAGCAAGCCCCGGGAGCGGATTGGCCGGCAGACCCTCCAAGTACCCTTAGAGAAGATCCAGGCCATCGTACTGTCTGAAACAAAAGAAAAAGGGCCTTCATTTGTTCCGGCAGAAGCAGCCCACGAACGTATGGCAGGTCATCTGATAGAATTTTTTGAGCGGGAAATCAAAGCGGGCAGGATGCCCCAAGCACTACTCCCTCTGCAGTCAGGAGTTGGCAATGTGGCCAATGCTGTTCTGGCAGGATTGGCGCACTCACGCTTTGAGAACCTGCAAGTATATTCCGAAGTACTCCAGGATTCAATTCTGACCCTTTTGGAGAGTGGAAAGCTTTCAGTCGCCTCCGGTTGTGCTTTGAATCTTTCCGATAGGGCAATGGCGAAACTGTATGCGGATCTCGATTGGTTCAAAGAGCGCATCATTTTGCGTCCCCTAGAGATTACCAATCACCCGGAAATCATTCGCAGATTAGGGATCATATCCATGAATACGGCTTTGGAAGCGGATATATACGGTAATGTGAATTCAACTCACGTCATGGGCACACGAATGATGAACGGCATCGGCGGTTCGGGTGATTTCACACGAAATGCTTTTGTTTCAGTCTTCTTTACAGAATCAACAGCTAAGAACGGGGCGATTTCATCCATCGTTCCGTATGTATCTCATACTGATCATACAGAACATGATGTATGTGTGATAATTACTGAACAAGGTGCGGCAGATCTTCGCGGACTATCTCCACGGGAAAGGGCTTTGCGGATTATTGACAAGTGTGCCCATCCGGACTTCAAAGCACCGCTCCATGATTATTTTCAAAGAGCCTGCCAGCAAGTAGGCGGTCAGACGCCACATCTGCTGGAAGAAGCTTTTGCCTGGCATAATCGTTTTATTCAGACAGGAACTATGAAACAGGATTAGGATGATGCTTATGCTGAAGAACCTGGAAAAGGGTGTGGGATTTCGGAAAGGATTTTCCGAAATCCCAGCTCGTATTAACGGAGATAATGTCAGTACCGGCATTGTTGCCGGTATTTTCAATATCGGCACACTGCTTCTGATTACAAAAATCTTGCAGGACGCACACCTGCCTGATGCGGTGATTCTTTCATGGATCCTGGTTGTATTCACTGGCGGTGGGCTCCTGTCACTGCTGATGTCTTTGTATTACCAAAAACCAATTGGCGGAGCATGGAGCATTGCGGGACTGGTTCTGGTAGGCGGAGCTCTGCCATATTACCCTTTGCCGCAGGTGATTGGCGGTTTTCTTATGGCTGGATTTTTGGTGGCCATGTTGGGCTTCTCCGGGATCATCAGCCAAATTGTCCGCTGGCTCCCGCGGCCGGTAATGATGGCCATGATTGCTGGGATTCTCCTGCGCTTTGGTGTAGGGATCATCACATCACTGGAGCAGGCTCCGCTGCTGGCAGGGATTACATTTTTGGTCTTTTTATGCTCCCAGCGTTTTTTTCCCCGATTTCCTGCGGTTTTGACCGCTCTGATCGCTGGCGCATTATTGGCATTGCTGAGTCAAGATGTTGCATGGACTCCCATTGCTTTTAGTGTAGCAGCTCCGGTTTTGCACCGCCCGGTTTTTGTTGTTCGTGCGTTGGTGGGGATCAGTCTGCCTTTGGCGTTGACGGTGATCGGTGCTGAGAATATGCAAGCGATGGGGATTTTGATGACAGAAGGATACGATAACCACCCGCCCGGGACACGTGTACCGATCAATGGGATGACTGCTGTCAGCGGTGTTGGTATGATGATCGTATCATTTTTTGGCGGACATAGCATCAACATGGCGGGGGTTCTGACTGCTATTTGCAGCAGCAGCAGTGCGGGAAAGGATCTTGACAGTCGTTATGTTGCATCCCTGATCGCCGGTGTCATTACAATTCTGTTTGGTCTTTTTGGCAAGACGTTGCTGGCAATTATGGGTGTATTTCCCGAAGCATTGATTAATCTTATTGCCGGGCTGGCGATGATGGGCGGGCTGATTGCTTCATTTCGTGGAGCATTTTCCGGCGTTTTCAGTTATGGCGCTTTTTTTGCGTTTATTACAGCCGTATCGGGAGTGCGGTTTATGGGAATCGGCGCACCATTCTGGGCACTGGTAATGGGACTGACAACATCACTACTTTTGGATAGCAAGGACTGGTAGACAGTAAATGGCGGATGTATTTTATTAAATAAAGTACAAATGTTCGTGTTATAGTGGTAGAATTGCTAGATATATTAAAAAATGTTCGAAAACATCGTGTAAAAATGCACTAATTCCCTTGACAATTCCCATGGCGAATGCTAATATACTACCATTAAAGACACTAGCAGCAGGTGACCAGGGTGTCTGAGGAGGGGGTGACATATGATTAAGGGAAGAGCACCGCACAGGAATACAGCAGGAAGTCTTCTCGGTTGTCAAAGCGCCAGAACTTGACGCGAGTCAAGTTGACGAGGGAGAGGTTAATCGAAGTCTTCGGCGGGTGCCTCTCGGTGCCGTCACCATCGAAAGAAATGCTACAAATCCCGGAAGTGATTTCGGTGACAAAAAGCATTCAGTGACGATTGCTATTTGACATGTGAATATGGAGGAGGAATTGATATGTCGGCTTCTTATAAGCCTGCTTATACGAAGGAAGACGTCCTTGCCAAAGCCAAGGAGGAAGGTGTTGAGTTCATACGCCTTCAGTTTTCCGATATTCTTGGTATTGTTAAAAATGTGGCGATTCCGGTTCGCGAACTGGATCACGCCCTGGATGGAAAAGTAATGTTTGATGGTTCTTCCATCTCCGGATTTGTGGGAATAGAAGAGTCAGATATGTACCTGCGGCCGGATCCGGGCAGCTTTGAAGTATTTCCCTGGACCCGTGGCGACGGTACGAGTGCACGACTGATCTGCGATGTGTACAACCCAGATGGGACGCCTTTTGCCGGCTGCCCGCGAAATATCCTCAAGCGGGTTGTGCAAGAGGCCAGCGATATGGGTTATACCTTTTACACAGGCACAGAAGCTGAGTTTTTCCTCTTCCCTAAAGACGGAAACGGTCGAGTTGTGGGCCAGACTCATGATCACGGCGGATATTTTGATTATCCCCCCAATGATCTGGGAGAAGCTGCCCGCCGGGATATGGTGGTTGCTCTGGAACAGATGGGTTTTGAAATTGAAGCATCCCACCACGAAACAGCTCCCGGTCAGCATGAGATCGATTTTCGCTACGCCGATGCACTTTTGACTGCGGACAATGTCCTGACTTTCAAGCTGGTTGTCAAAACCATTGCGATGCAGCATGGACTGCATGCGTCATTCATGCCAAAACCCGTATTTGGGATCAATGGTTCAGGCATGCATACGCACCAGTCATTGTTCAAACACGGCAAGAATGCATTCGAAGGACCAGAAAAGCCCTTTGGACTGAGCGATGTGGCTATGAATTACATGGGTGGATTGCTAAAACACGCACGCAGTTTTGCAGCCATTACGAACCCGCTTGTTAATTCATACAAACGCCTGGTGCCTGGTTATGAAGCACCGGTATACATCGCCTGGTCGGAGCGAAATCGCAGTCCGCTAATTCGGATCCCGGCAGTACGGGGACCAGGAACGCGCATCGAGCTGCGTTTTCCTGATCCTTCATGCAATCCTTATCTGGCGATGGCAGTAATGCTGAAAGCCGGACTGGATGGCATCAAAAACGAGATCGATCCGGGTGCGCCAACCAACGTCAATATCTACAAAATGACTGCATCCGAAAAAGAGACACTAGGCATCCAGAGCCTGCCGGGAAGTTTGGGCGAAGCTCTCGATGAGTTGGAAGCAAGTACTCTGATGCGCGAGGCTTTGGGAGATCATACTTTCAAGCATTTTATTGAAGCGAAACGCAAAGAGTGGGATGCATTCCGGATTCAGGTGCATCAGTGGGAAATTGATGAATACATGAACGTATTTTAGGCTCACAACGGGCTGCAGATGTTCTGCAGCCCGTTTGCTACGTCGATTAGGAGGGGATTGGATTGTGGAGTTTTTTTGCGAGTCTGTTGTTGGGATTAGCTGTGGGGTACCGCATCCCTCTGTCACAACGTGCGCTACATTGGGCCGGGAGAGGGACAACGGCTGGACTCATGTTACTCCTGTTTACCATGGGAGTAAAGATCGGTATGAATGCTGAAATATTTGCCAACCTGCAAACCATGGGACTCCGTGCAGGTGTCTTGGCTGGAGCCGCAGTCATTGGTAGTTTTTTATGCTTGCTTCTATGGGAGAAATTCTTCTGGAAGTCCAGCACAGCAGAGGAGGGAGAGCGATGACCGTTTGGGTGCTCACCGCTGTTGTTGCAGGTATTGCTGCCGGTCGCTGGCTCATCCCCGGGGAAGTTTACGGTCAGCTGGATCAGATCTCAACGGTTGCGTTAGCAGTTCTGGTGTTTGGTGTGGGAATCGATGTGGGTCGCAACCGGGGAGTCTGGCAAAGAATACAGAGCATGGGGCTGACAATTCTCATGGTACCTCTGCTGGTAGCTTTGGGTAGCGTTGCAGGGGCGGTGCTGGCGGGACATTTTTTAGGAATGCCCTTTAATGAAGCCGGTGCTGTGGGTGCGGGATTTGGTTGGTACAGTCTATCCGGGATTATCCTGGCACAAATATACAATGTGGAAACAGGAGCTTTGGCTTTTTTAGCCAATGTTATCAGAGAGGTCCTGGCATTGATAACCATTCCTTTGCTGGCACGGTATGTGGGCCGGTTGTCTGCCATTGCACCGGGTGGAGCAACGACGATGGACACCACATTACCTTTGATCGTGCGCTTTGCTGGACCGGAAGTCGCTATTATCGCCTTCTTTAGCGGTGTGATCCTTACACTGGCGGTACCGGTGCTGGTTCCTTTGCTCATCAATCTGTAAAGCCGAGGTGCTGTTGATGCAGATCAAATATCGAAAAATGATCAAGGAGGATATCCCCCAAGTACAAAAACTGATTCCGGAAGTATTTGCTGACTTGTTTGCCCGGGAAACCGGGCGGCCGCATTATTTGCCCATGCGTACCACAGCTGAAATTGAAAGTTATATGGAGAAAAGTCCCGAGGGCAGCCTGGTGGCTGTGACAGAACGCAACAGGGTACTAGGCTGCGTATTCTGCCATCGGTGGGGTGAGATCGGCTGGCTCGGACCCTTAGTGGTCTCTCCAGCCCAGCAGGGACAAGGCATTGGTAGTGAGCTGCTGCAGATGGCAACCCGCTATATGGTAGCGACAGACTGTGCTGTTATCGGACTGGAGACGATGCCTCAGACCGTTGGCAATGTGGGTCTTTATTTGCGTCATGGTTATTTTCCAGAGAATCTGCGCATCCGGATGGGCAAAGAAATCGATCTAGACCAAGGCAGCGAAACCGGAGGACTGACCTACTGTTTGGATCTGGCAGAGGCTGCCCCTTATCTGAAAGCGGTCACGCGAATCAGTCGTGAGGTGGATCCGTTACTGGATTACTCAGAAGAAGTGATCGCGACCTACCGCTATGAATTGGGGCGCTGTTTTTTCTGGGGTGCACAGGATGACATAAAAGGATTTATGCTTTATCATTGGATCCCGGCAAGTTCTCGAGTGGTTGTCAAAGCCATGGCCTGTCAGCCTGGATCTGACGCAATTGCTTCATTTCAAGAATTTCTGGCGGCCTGCGAACAGGTTCTGGCCAGTGAGGGCATTCGCCAATTGATTCTGCCTGTGTATGGAGAGCATAAAAGAGTTCTGGAGAGTCTCACGCGTGGAGGATATCGGGTCATGCATGCTGGAGTGCGGATGCTTTATCGACAGCCAGCCGGGCATGACGATTTAGCGGAGCGGGTCAACCTGGCTCAATGGTCCGGATAGGCGCAAATCTAACGAATTAAGTACGAAGACCTGGTGCAGGTCTTTTTTTTTTACCTTTTTGAGAATGGTGTAAATCCAAAACTGCTGAATTTTGACAAAACGGTATAAACGTTAAATAGCAGAGCTGTCGAAAAATATTCATACTATTGAAAAAAAATTTTAAAAAAGATGAAATCAAAGCAGGAATAACCACTTCGTGGGAGAAATAGTACCCTCAAGTGGGACGATGTGGAGGAAAGTGGTAGATACGAAACAGATGGTGGGGATATTATCATGTTCATGGGTGAATACAGGCACTCCATCGATGACAAAAACCGCATGATCATTCCGGCGAAATTCCGTGAAGACCTTGGTGAAGCGTTTGTTATGACCAAGGGTCTGGATGGTTGTCTGTTTTTGTATCCTCTATCTGAATGGTCCATTCTGGAAGAGAAGCTAAAAACCCTTCCCTTTACAAAATCCGATGCCCGTTCTTTTGTTCGGTTCTTCTTTTCAGGAGCTACAGAATGTGAACTGGACAAACAAGGCAGGGTGCTGGTACCGCAGAATCTGAAGGATTTCTGCAAAATCAGCAAAGAAGTTGTGATCATCGGGGTATCCACCCGGGTGGAAATCTGGGCAGAGGAAGTCTGGACAGAGTACAGCCAGACAGCAGAAGAAACCTACGAAGCGATTGCAGAGAATATGGTCGATCTGGGAATTTAGAGCGAATTTAGTGACAGGTGGTGTAACTCTTGGATTTTCAGCATATTCCAGTGCTCTTAAAAGAAACCCTGGAAGGACTGAATCCGAATCCAGGGGATATCATTGCCGACTGCACCGTTGGAGGCGGGGGTCATGCGTTTGCCGTGATTGAGCGGATCCTCCCTGACGGATACTTCATCGGCCTGGACAAAGATCCAGCAGCAATTGAAGCCGCTGGTGAAAAACTGAGAGAATTCGAAGGATCTTTTTCGTTGATTCGCAGCAGTTACACCCGATTGCCAGAGGTACTTCAGGAACTGGGGATCGGACTCGTGGATGGAATTTTGTTTGATCTGGGTGTATCTTCTCATCAATTGGATGTTCCCGAAAGAGGTTTCAGCTATATGGCAGATGCACCGCTGGATATGCGAATGGATCCTACAGCAGAACTTACAGCGAAACGGATTGTCAACGAATCCAGCCAGGAGGAACTTACCCGCATTTTACGCGTATATGGAGAAGAGCGTTGGGCTAGTCGCATTGCCTCATACATTGTACAAGAACGAAGCCGGCAGGAGATAAACAACACAGAGCATCTTGTAGCAGTAATCAAAAAAGCAGTACCTGCAGCAGCTCGTCGTGAAGGACCCCATCCTGCCAAACGCACCTTTCAGGCACTGAGGATTGCAGTAAATAACGAGCTAACAGAATTGGAAACTACTCTACAGCGGGTCGTTCCTCACCTTAGAACCGGCGGGAGAATATGTGTAATCTCATTTCATTCCCTGGAAGACAGGATTGTAAAACAGACCTTCATGGATTTTGCCAAAGGATGCACCTGTCCACCAGAGTTGCCGATCTGTGTTTGCGGCAAGGAGGCACAGCTAAGAATAATTACCCGTCGGCCAATCGAAGCCGGCAGGAAAGAGTTGGAAGATAATCCGCGGGCCAGAAGTGCTAAGCTGCGGGTAGCAGAAAAACTGTAAGCGAGGTGAGCGGGATGGGCCTGCAACAGCATGCATATGATTACGATTATGTTGGATATGGTCAGACAGTACGGGCACCAGCCCCACGTCCGGTGCGTCAGGAGAAGAAAAAGACGCGAAAAGAAAATCGTTCTGTACCAGCTACCCGTTATGTTATAATTATTCTAGCTGTAGTACTGGTTAATGTGTTGCTGATTTGCCGGCACAACATCATTCTGCAGCGTGGTTATGAATTGAATCGGCTAAATTCTGAACTTGCGGCTATACAGACTGAAAACGAACGACTGGCCCTGAGTGTTGGGCAGCTGGAATCTTTGGATCGTATAGAACAAATCGCAGTGACTCGCCTGGGCATGACACGTACATCACAGCTGAGACTGGTGGCTTTTCAGCCTACCCAGCCAGTGGTTGCCGACGAACCAGCAGTAGCTTCTTCTGGAAGAACCTCTTGGTTTGGGCGTATAGCTGCGGCCGTCCGGGGTGAGTCAGCCCGGGCTGAAGCCAGCGGTACACAGCCGTAAGTCAGTACACTCTTTTCTGAAAGGAGAATGACCTGTGGCTGTTCCAACGTCTGCCGGCAGCAAGCGGCGTATCTTCTGGTTATTTGTGCTAATACTGCTCTGCTTCGCCGCTCTGGCAGGCAGGTTGATCTGGGTGCAGCTGATTCAAGGAAGCCGATACAGCGAGCTAGCCCTGGGTACACGTACCCGGGGTGTTAAAGTAGAAGCAAAACGTGGCGACATTGTGGACCGGAACGGTAAGGTGCTGGCAGTCAGCATTGTTACTGATTCGGTCTATGCTATTCCCAGAGAAATCAAAGACCCTGAAGGGACGGCAGCGACTCTCAGTAGAATTCTGGGCGGGTCAGAAGCTGAAATACTCAAGCGCATCACTCGTCAGCAGTTTCATGTGTATGTGACTCATAAAATAACCCCAGAGCAATCCGCTGAAATTCGGTCAGAAAAATTGTCCGGCATCGGACTGGAACCGCGCAGTCAGCGTTTTTACCCCATGAATAATCGGGCATCCCATGTATTGGGTTTTGCCGGTACGGATAATCAGGGTCTATATGGACTGGAAGTGGTGTATGAGGACTACCTGCAAGGTGAAGCAGGCAGCATCTCAGCTGAGTATGACGCACGTAACCGGGAGATCCCGGGAGGGAAGCACATTTATACACCGCCAAAGGATGGATACACTCTTCATTTGACTTTGGATGAGACTGTTCAATACATGGTGGAGCGGGAATTGGAGAAAGCTGTAATTGAGCATAAAGTAAAACAGGGAACAGCCATTGTTATGGATGTGCGGACAGGCGGAATTCTCGCAATGGCCAGTTATCCTGATTACAATCCCAACAGCCCCTTTGATGTGGCTGTATCCCGATGGCGGAATCCGGCAGTTTCAGATCTCTATGAGCCCGGGTCGACATTTAAGATCATTACTTTGGCGGCAGCGTTGGCAGAGAACAAAGTTTCCATGAGTGAAAAGTTCAACTGCACCGGTCGCCTGGAAATCCCCGGTGCGACCATTCGCTGCACCCGCGCTCATGGCAGTCAGACGCTGCTTCAGGGCGTGGAGAATTCCTGCAATGCCGTATTTGTCACCATCGGCCAGCGCTTGGGGGCAGAAACACTGTACCGATACATTCGTGACTTTTCTTTCGGCACAAAAACAGGCATTGATTATCCGGGTGAGGCCGCCGGATTGCTGATCAGTGAGTCCCGTTTGCGGCAAGTAGACCTGGCTCGCGTTGCCTTCGGGCAGTCGATATCCGTTACACCCCTGCAGATGGTCGCAGCTGCTGCAGCTGTGGCCAATGAGGGGGTTTATCAGACACCGCATCTGGTGGACAAGGTTATGGATAGTGAGGGCAATATTATCGAAACCTGGCAGGAAAAGAGCACCAGCCGTTCCGTTATATCTGCAGAAGACTCAGCCAAAATCCGACAGATGCTGGAGAGTGTCGTAGTAAACGGCACAGGCCGAAATGCATATGTTCCTGGCTATCGCGCCGCAGGCAAAACCGGAACTGCCCAAAAGGTTGTTGATGGCGCTTATGCAGAAGGAAAATTCGTGGCTTCATTTCTTGGATTTGCACCAGCCGATAATCCGCGACTGGCAATGATCGTGGTTATGGATGAACCGGGCGGCAGCGTCTATTATGGAGGCCAAATTGCGGCTCCAGTATTTAAAGCTGTGATTCATGAAGCACTCCAATATCTTGGCGTGATGCCCGATTCGAATGATGTGGAAGGCAAGGAGAGTGAACAAGCCCCATTGATGTCTGTGCCGGATCTTAGCGGTCGAAGTGTTGCCGATGCAACAGCACGACTGGAAAGAGCAGGACTTGGGATCAGTATTCAAGGTTCAGGGGACCAAGTGATTCGTCAGTTCCCTGAAGTAGGTGCCCAGATTGCAAAGGATGGCTTGGTTCGCATCTATACAGGTATTGCAGGGGATGAGGAGATTCGAGTGCCGGACGTCCGGGGGCTGACCATGCGAGCTTGTGCTGAGATTCTGGAAATGTACGGATTGGCACTGTCGCCGGCAGGTTCTGGAACCGCTCACAGTCAAGAGCCAGCTCCGGGCACTCGGGTAGAAAAGAATGCAGCGGTTCAAGTGAATTTCAAGTAAGGAAGCGAGGGTTTGGTATGTACAGCAAAACACTGCAGGAATTATCGGCCGCACTGCCCCTGCTTAATAGGGATGCATTAACTGAAAATCCCACAATTTATGGAATCACATATGATTCGCGGCAGGTAAAGCCGGGTGATCTGTTTGTCTGTATTTGCGGTGAAAAAACCGATGGGCATCTGTATATCGATCAGGCGCTGGCCAAGGGCGCTACGGCACTGGTTACTGAAAAACCGGTTGTGGCTCCGATCCCTTTTTTACAGGTGGAAAATGCTCGAGAAGCTGCCGGACTACTGGCTGATCGTTTCTTTGACCGGCCAACCCAGAAGATGCGTGTGATCGGTGTCACAGGTACCAATGGTAAAACGACCACTACTTACCTGCTTGAAGCAATCTTGCAGCAGGCAGGCAAGAAGGTAGGGTTGACCGGCACCAATCGAACTCGCATTGGCGGGATTGATTATCCGGTGGAACGCACTACCCCTGAAGGAGTTGATTTGCAGCGGATGGCTGCTGCCATGGTGGAGGCCGGTGATGAGTATTTGGTAATGGAAGTATCTTCTCACGCACTGGCTCTTGCACGAGTTGCGGGCTGTGAATACGATACGGCCGTCTTTACAAATCTGACCCGCGATCACCTAGATTTCCACAAAACGGAGGCGGACTACCTGGCTGCGAAAGCAATGTTGTTTACCGGGCTGTCTAAAGGTGGCCGGGATACTCCAGCAAAGGCTCCGAAAACAGCCGTGATCAATCTTGATGATCCTGCCAGTGTCTATATCATCGGTCAGACTCAGGTTCCCATTGTGACATACAGTGTACAAAAAGATGCAGATCTGCGAGCTCATGATATTGAGATTCATAGTAAAGGCTGTCGCTACATTTTGACGATGGCAGGCCAGCAGATAGAAATGAATATGAAAATAACTGGAATGTTTAATGTGTATAACAGTATGGGGGCCATCGGTGCAGCCTTTGCCGAAGGCATCTCGCTGCCTGTGATTCAGTCCGCCCTGCAGACATTTCCTGGAGTCCCAGGGCGATTTCAGTTGGTAGAGGCTGGACAGCCATTTGCTGTTATCGTTGATTATGCCCATACTCCTGACGGATTAGAGAACATCCTCAACGCTGCCCGCAAAGTGTCTCGGGGTAGACTGATCACTGTGTTTGGCTGCGGCGGAGATCGAGATCGTACCAAACGACCGATCATGGGGGAAATTGCCGGGAGGCTCAGTGATTTGGCTATTATAACATCCGATAATCCACGCAGCGAAGATCCGGACGCCATCATTTCAGAAATTGAAGTCGGGATTGCAGCGGTTACCAAAGAGTATGCAAAGATTCCTGATCGGCGAGAAGCCATTGGGTATGCAATTAGGGAAGCAAGGGCGGATGATGTGGTGATTATTGCGGGGAAAGGACATGAAACATACCAGATACTGAAAGATAAGACCATACACTTTGATGACCAGGAGGAAGCGATTCAAGCCATACGGGAGGTGTTGGCGTGAAACCAATGATGATTCGAGATATTGCCCGAGCGCTGGAACCTCTGTACTGGCAGGGGGAAGGGGATACGCTCATTACTGGTGTTGCGGTTGATTCCAGAGCGGTAAATCCTGGTAATCTGTTTTTTGCAATGATTGGAACGGAAATGGATGGACACACTTTCATCCCTCATGCTTTACGCAAAGGTGCAGCAGGACTGGTGATCAGCCGATCACCAGGAGAGCTGTATCTGCCGCCGGACATTCCCTACATCTGTGTTTCAGATACTCAACAGGCTTTATGGGATCTGGCTCGAATATACCGCCGCATGATCGCTCCTACTGTAATCGGCATTACCGGGAGTGTGGGGAAGACCACAACGAAGGATATGACAGCAGCCGTTTTAGGAACTCAGTTTTCTGTCCTGAAAACAGAAGGAAATCTGAACACGGAAGTCGGACTGCCGCTAACTATTTTTCAGCTAGAGGAGCACCATCAGATAGCAGTGTTGGAGATGGGTATGCGTGGTCCTGGGCAAATTGCTCAACTGGCGGCCGTCGCCGAACCAACGATTGGTCTGATTACAAACATTGGTGAGACCCATATTGAAATATTAGGATCCATTGAAAACATTGCCAAAGCAAAAGGAGAATTACTGGATGCTCTGCCTGAAGATGGTGTGGCAATTCTAAATGGGGATGACCCTTGGTGTAGAAAATTAGCCGAGAATCTTCAGTCTCGTGTTTACTTTTTCAGTGCACGGGGAGAAGGGGATGTTAATGCAGAAGATATTGCCAACCTGCGGGATCAGGGCTTCTCCTTTACGGTTGTTTCTGGTGAGAGGCGGTTTTTGGTCCATGTTAGTCAGCCTGGGTTGCATAATCTCGAGAATGCTCTGGCAGCGGTTACCACTGGTCTTGTCTTCGGTATTGAACCAGAAAACATCTCCCGCGGTCTTTCGAATTTTCAAGCAAGTAAAATGCGCATGCATTTTGTGCGGCGTGAGGATTTTACACTGATTAATGATGCATACAACGCCAGCCCCCGCTCTGTGGCAGGTGCTTTGGAAGTGCTCCAGGATGCCGGTCGCAGCGGGCGCACCATTGCTGTTTTAGGAGATATGCTGGAGCTTGGTGTTCGGGAGGAAGCTGGACATGCTGAAGTGGGACAGAAGGTAGCTGAAACGAAAGTTGACCTCCTAATCACGGTGGGTGAACGGGCCCGGGGGATTGGTCAAGCCGCTGCTGCAAGCGGGTTGCCTCACGATTCTATCTGGTATTGCAGCAGTAATGGTGAAGCACTGGGTATTTTAAAAGAGCAGCTTCTATATGGTGATACGATTTTGGTAAAAGGATCCAGAGGTATGCTCATGGAGGAAATTGCCGATGCATTGACGAATATACCTCCTTTGGTCAAAGAAGGGGGAGCATAAATGACATTCGCATGGTGGGCAGTGTCCCTGGGATTTCTCTTTGTCCTGGTGACAGGGCCATTGATGATTCCAATGCTGAGAAGGCTGAAGTTCGGGCAGCAGGTCCGTGACGATGGGCCACAAAAGCATCTGGAGAAAATGGGTACGCCAACGATGGGTGGAATTATGATCATCGCTGGGGTGGTCTTTGCTTCACTCATTTCTGGACCACGCAGCATTTTTTTGTGGACAGCTCTCGCTGTAATGATTGGGTTTAGCGGTATCGGTTTTGCAGATGATTATCTGAAAGTGGTTCTAAAGAGGCCATTGGGGCTGAAAGCCCGGGCAAAGCTTGCAGCACAGATATTAGGGGGCCTTGCCCTGGTGTTTATGGTTGCAGGACCGCTGGATCTGGGAACTGCTGTTGCCGTTCCTTTTACTGATTGGCAATTGGAATTGGGCGCTTTTTATTACCTGTTCGCACTTATTCTGGTTTTGGGTACAGTCAACGGTGTCAATCTGGCAGATGGGTTGGATGGTTTAGCTGCCGGGACAATGGCTTTTCCATTGCTCATTTTGGCTACGATTGCCGGCAACCAGGGCATGCAGGACATGCAGGTTCTAGCTTTGGCAGGATTGGGTGCCTGTATGGGGTTTTTAATTTTCAATCGATATCCGGCAAAGATTTTTATGGGAGACACTGGATCTTTTGCACTGGGATCTCTGCTGGCAGCACTGGTGCTGATAACAAAGACAGAGCTTTTGGTCATTGTCCTGGGGGGAGTTTATGTGATCGAATCTATTTCGGTGATCCTCCAGGTGATTGTTCTGCGTGTTACTGGCCGGCGTGTATTTAAGATGGCGCCCTTGCATCATCATTTTGAACTGTCCGGCTGGGATGAGCAGAAAGTGGTCCGGATGTTTTGGCTGGCAGCGTTGTTTTTTTCCGCGCTGAGCTACATGGGATATATGCTGATGTAAGCAGGATGCCGGAGGGCTAATGATGGCTAAGATACAGCGAGGAAAGAGCTTTGATCCAATATTGCTTACTACAGTACTGGCGCTTTTGGGAATTGGGCTTGTCATGGTGCACAGCTCCAGTTCTGTAGCCACACTGACTGACTTCGGGGACAGTTTTTATTATCTGAAGCGCCAGGGAATGTTTGCTGTGCTTGGCCTGGGTGCCATGGTGGTCGCGAGCCAGCTGGATTACCGCCGCTGGAATGATTATGCAATGATCATCATGGGGGGCAGTCTGCTGGTGCTGCTCGCGGTCCTTCATCCCAAGATCGGTGTAGTGGTCAATGGTGCCCGTCGTTGGATCGAGTTGGGCGGTTTTCGCTTTCAGCCCTCTGAGTTAGCCAAGGTGGGGCTGATCCTTTTCACTGCTTCTGGCCTGGCATACAACCACAAACGTATCCAGCATTTTATGACTGGTGCGCCATATGTTGCTCTCACCGGGGTTGTATGTATACTTATATTGTTTCAGCCGGATCTTGGCACGGCCATTGCTGTGGGTGGCACTGCCTTTATTATGTGGTTCGTTGCTGGATTTCACGGACTGCATCTGACCGCTTTGCTGGGAATGGCCATTCCTGCAGGCTGGAAAGCCATCATGATGGAAGAATACAGACGGGATCGTTTTCTGGCGTTTTTGGACCCATGGGCGGATCCCCTAGGGGATGGCTACCATATTATTCAGTCCCTGCTGGCATTGGGATCTGGAGGACTCTTCGGAGTCGGCCTGGGCAATAGCCGGCAAAAACTTTTTTATCTGCCAGAGCGGCACACGGACTTTATTTTTGCTATACTAGGTGAGGAGCTTGGTCTGATCGGTGCCTTTTTGGTGATTTTCCTCTTCGGACTATTTGCTTATCGCGGCTACCGGGCAGCGATGCAGGCACCAGATGCCTTTGGAACATTGTTGGCAGCAGGGATCACCAGTATGGTTATCTTTCAGGCGTTGATCAACATAGGTGTTGTAACGGGATCAATACCGATCACTGGTATTACCCTGCCCTTTATTAGTTATGGCGGATCATCCCTGATTCCGACTTTGGGGGCAATTGGAATTCTTCTCAGTGTATCCCGTTACGGGCGGGAGAAAAGCAACGGATAGGATGTGAAGGTGTGCGGATTTTGATTGCAGGCGGCGGGACCGGCGGGCACATTTATCCAGGTATTGCGGTGGCTAATGAATTCAGGGAGCAAAAAAAAGACCATCGGATTCTTTTTGTTGGGACTCGTAAGGGAATGGAATCAGAACTGGTGCCGAAAGCTGGTTATGCCATTGAAACCATTACTGTCAGCGGATTTCAGCGCAAGCTTTCCTTGGCGCTTTTGAAAAATGTGGTAGATGCAATCCAGGGTTTTTTCCAGGCAGGGAGGATCATTGCCCGTTTTCAACCTGACATTGTAATCGGAACCGGCGGTTATGTATGCGGACCGGTAGTGAGTATCGCCCGACTGAGGGGGATTCCCACCATGATTCTGGAACAGAATGTCATCCCCGGTATTACCAATCGCATTCTTGGTCGCTATGTCAATGGCGTTGCTGTGACTTATGAAGCATCAAGAGGATATTTCCCGCCACGACAGCAGGTAGTGGTGACCGGTAATCCGATTCGCCGGGATATTATGGCAGCGGATCGGACAAGCGGACGTGAAGTCTTGAAA
>CAZDAI010000011.1:0-29957 GCA_964503545.1 uncultured Candidatus Sumerlaeota bacterium | reverse complement strand
GTCGTACCGCTTCCGGATAAAGACGGTGCTCCTGCTCCAAAACCCGTGCTGATAGCGACTCAACGGTATCATGGTCATGGACCGGCACGGCTGCTTGGAGAATAATTGGGCCAGTGTCCACTCCTTCATCGACAAACATTACGGTACAGCCAGAGATCTTAACCCCATACGCCAAAGCATCCCGGTGCACTCGCTCCCCATACATCCCCGGCCCGCAAAAAGAAGGAATGAGAGATGGATGGATATTCATGATGCGGTTTGGATATTGTGCCACGACCTTTGTTCCTAATACCGACATGTAACCTGCCAACAAGATAAGATCTATACGATGCGCTGCCAGACAGTCCAGCAAAGCCTGTTCACATCCCGCCTCATCAGGATAATCCCGCGGACGGATAATGCAGGTGGGTATGTTGTGTTTGCGGGCTCGCTCCAGCGCATACGCATTTTTCCTTGAACTGATAACAATCCCTACTTCTGCTGGGATCATACCCCCATCGATGGCATCTATAATAGCCTGCAGATTGGTCCCGCTACCTGAAACCAGCACCGCCAGCCGTGTCTTTGCCACTTTGACCACCTCACTTAAACCAGATCCACACCCTTTTCACCAGCAACAATGGTACCAATCCGGTATGGTATTTCCCCATTCTCCGCCAGGACTGCCATGGCCCGCTCAGCATCTGCTTCTGAGACTACAGCGATCATACCGATGCCCATATTGAAAGTCCGGTACATCTCATATTCTGCCACCGATCCGCATGCCTGAATCAGCGGAAAGATCGGTTGAATCGGCCAAGTCCCTTTTTCAATCACCGCCCGCACGCCATCCGGCAATACGCGGGGAATGTTATCATAGAATCCGCCGCCTGTAATGTTGGAAAGTCCTTTCACTTGTATTTCTTTTTGCAAAGTAAGCAGTGACTTCACATAGATGCGGGTAGGGATCAGCATCTCTTCACCAATGGTTTTACCCAGTTCTGCCACATAGTCGTCTACCTGGTAGCCGCCAGCAGTGAAAATTGCTTTGCGGGCCAGGGAATATCCGCTGCTGTGCAGGCCGGATGATGCCAATCCGATAATCACATCACCTGGCGTGATCGTTGAACCATCGATGATATTCTCCTTGTCAACGATCCCAACGGCAAAACCGACCAGATCGTATTCCCCTTCACTGTAAAAGCCTGGGAGCTCCGCAGTTTCGCCGCCCAACAGAGCACAACCGGCCAGTTCACAGCCGTCCGCCACCCCTTTGACAATGGCTTCCACCTTCTCGGGTTCCAGCTTGCCAACGCCAATGTAGTCCAAGAAGAAAAGCAATTCGGCTCCTTGGACAATAACATCATTAACACAATAGGCTACCACATCCTGACCGACTGTATCATGGCGGTCCATCATAAATGCAACTTTCAATTTGGTTCCTACACCATCCGTACCCGATACCAAAACCGGCTCCTTGTAGCCAGCTGGCACAGCAAAGAGACCGCCAAACCCGCCAATATCGGACAATACCTCGGGCCGAAACGTCCGCCGCGCATGGGGCAGAATCCGTTTAACAGCTTCATTGCCGGCGTCAATATCCACACCGGAATCTGCATAGCTCAATCCTTTTTTCTCATCCACGCTGTTCACTCCGTTTCTTTTACCACTATATTCTTTTCCAGGACCAGTTTATCATGATCCACGCTATCCACTGACAATGGATAAGCCCCGTCAAAACAAGCTGAACAATGCTCATCCATGTGCAACCCTGACACGCCGTACAAGCCATCCAGACTCAGATAGCCCAGACTGTCCGCCCCAATAATATGCTGAATTTCTTCCGGTGTATGGCTATTGGCGATCAACTCAGCACTGGTTTGGGTATCAATGCCAAAGTGGCAAGGAAACCTGACCGGCGGCGATGTTATCCGCATATGCACTTCCGTCGCACCCGCCTCACGGATCATCTGCACAATCTTGGCGCTGGTGGTACCGCGGACGATGCTGTCGTCAATTACAATTACCCGTTTTCCTGCCAGCACCTTGCGAATGGGATTCAGTTTAATCTTTACCGACGTTTCCCGCATATTCTGACTGGGCTGAATGAATGTCCGCCCAATGTAGCGGTTCTTGATCAGTCCTTCAGCGTAAGGGATGCCTGCTTCCTCAGCATACCCGATGGCTGCCGAAATTCCCGAATCAGGAACCGGAATCACTAGATCTGCTTCTACCGGATGCTCCCTTGCCAGCTGTGCCCCAAAGCGGCGCCGTGTCAAATGGACATTGCTGCCATCAATGTCGCTGTCAGGACGGGCAAAGTAGACAAATTCGAAAACGCACAATGCCTTTTGCTCACCGTTTTTATGACTGCGCCGATGCAGTCCGTACTCATCAATCCGCACAATTTCTCCGGGCTGGACATCATCCACATATTCGGCACCAACTATGTCCAATCCACAGGTTTCGGAGGCCAGCACATAGCCGCCTTCCGGCAACCGGCCGATGCACAGAGGCCGAATTCCCCGGGGGTCTCGTACACCGAAGAGTTTATCTTTCGTCATAATCACCAGTGCGTAAGCACCGCGAATCTGCTGCATGCACTGGGCGATGGCAGCCTCCACATCCCCTTTGTCAATTTGGGCAATGAGGCTGGCAATGACTTCACTGTCGATTGTCGTCTGAAACAGATGCCCTTTCTCTTCCAATTCTTTACGAATCTCCAGCGCATTGAGCAGGTTGCCATTGTGCGATAAGGCTAAAAACCCATGACGGTAGCGAGCAACCAAAGGGGATGCATTAACCGCCTGACTGGAACCGGTGGTTGAGTACCGGACATGACCGGTCGCAATATATCCTTTCATTTCTGTCAATTTTTTCTCTGTAAAGACCTGAGATACCAGACCCATGTCTTTATGCATCATTACATCCCTGCCGTCGGATACAGCAATTCCAGCACTTTCCTGTCCCCGATGCTGCAAGGCAAAAAGCCCCAGATAAGTCATTCCGACCACATCTTGCCCCGGGGCATAAATACCGAAAACGCCACAGTCTTCCTCCGGTTTGTCCGGACGGATTCTATCTATTTCATTATGCATGGGATCGCCTCCTGCCAGATTGCCTGCAAGGCACTGGTTTTTTCCTGAATCAACTGCTGTCCATCCACAGCGATACTCAATGCCTCCGGAACAACTGTCCCGATGACTTGGGCGCTTACTCCGTAATGGGCGGCAACCTCTTCAAGTTTTTTCAGATCTTGCGGATCCAACGACACAATCATGCGGGCCTGTGCTTCACCGAAAAGCAGAGCATCGGTCCGAATGTTTTCAGTGAGCTCGATGGCTGCCCCCGCAGCATCTTTCTCTCCGAGAAAACAACATTCGGCCAGCGCAATGGCCAAACCACCATCGCTGATATCATGGGCTGAACGAACAACCTTTCCCTGAATCAGCTCCAGACAGCAGTCGATGAGCTGTTTCTCAGCCCCAAGGTCCAGTGCCGGGGGTTTCCCTTGCGCTACGCCGGTGACCATCG
This sequence comes from uncultured Candidatus Sumerlaeota bacterium, assembly GCA_964503545.1. GTDB lineage: Bacteria > Bacillota > SLNR01 > SLNR01 > SLNR01 > JAXGQE01. The sequence continues at coordinate 26,444 of CAZDAI010000011.1, read as the reverse complement.
CTATATACTCGCTCCCACCCAACTCATCTGTAAAGTGACCCAGCTGCACAATCAGATCGCCCTTCTGTTTCCACCCGATGGTACAGCGCTTGTCAATGTCATCCAAAACTCCCACCATGCCCACAACCGGCGTCGGGTAGACAGCACCTTTTTCTGTTTCATTATAAAAGCTGACATTGCCGCTGATTACCGGCGTGCCAAGGGTACGGCAAGCATCGCTAAGACCTGCGACACTTTGTGCAAACTGATAGAAGATCTCTGGATTCTCTGGGCTGCCGAAATTCAGACAATCTGTTACAGCCAGCGGTCGTGCTCCAGTCACGGCAATGTTGCGGGCCGCTTCTGCGACAGCCAGGCCGCCACCTGTGTAGGGATCCAGATAGCAATACCGGCCATTGCAATCCGTGGTCAAGGCAATCGCGCGCCGGGTTCCTTTGATCCGTACGAGGGCGGCATCACTGCCAGGATGAATCACCGTGCTGGTGAGAATTGTATGATCATACTGCCGGTACACCCATTCCCGACTGGCAATATTGGGCGCAGCCAGCAATTTCTTTAACAATCCATTCCAATCCGTCGGCAAGGGTAAATCCTCACTATCCCAGACAGTTGTCTCAGCCAAGTAAGCCGGGCGCGCCTGAGGCGGGGTATACGTTGGTACCCAGGTTGTCAAGGCTTCCACGGGAACTTCTGCAGCGACAACATCGCCATCTCGCACGCGTAAAATACCGTCGTTCGTAACCTGGCCGATTACCACAGCGGTCAGACCATAACGCTCAAATACTTTCTGTACCTTCTCTTCGTTTCCCTGCCGCACAATCACCAGCATCCGTTCCTGGGATTCTGAGAGCATCACTTCGTAAGGCGTCATCCCTGCTTCCCGCCGCGGAACTTTCGCTGTATCAATATCAATCCCGCCGCCGCCCCGGGATGCAGTCTCACTGGCAGAGGAAGTGAGCCCCGCTGCTCCGAGATCTTGGATGCCGACGACATAATCTGTTCCGATCAGCTCCAGACAAGCTTCCATGAGCAATTTTTCCATGAAAGGATCACCAACCTGCACTGCAGGACGTTTGGCCTCTGAGCCTTCGCCCAGCTCTTCCGATGCAAAGGTGGCCCCATGGATTCCATCTCGGCCGGTGCGAGCACCTACCACCATAACCGGATTGCCAACACCGCTGGCAGTACCCCGAACAATATCATCATGGCGCACCAGACCGGCGCACATTGCATTGACCAAGGGGTTCCCCCCATAGCTGTCTGCAAACTGAATCTCTCCACCGACTGTCGGGATCCCAATGCAGTTACCATAACCGCCAATCCCGGATACAACGCCGCTGAATAGACGTTGCTGATGGCTGTCAGACAGATTGCCGAATCGCAATGAGTTCAGCAACGCAATGGGTCGCGCACCCATTGTAAACACATCACGAATGATTCCACCAACACCGGTCGCTGCACCCTGGTACGGTTCAATAGCAGAAGGATGATTATGGCTTTCAATTTTCATTGCCACCGCCCAGCCATCGCCGATGTCCACAATCCCGGCATTTTCACCCGGTCCCTGGAGTACATGGTCTCCTTCTGTGGGAAATGTTTTTAAAACAGGACGAGAATGCTTATACCCACAGTGTTCTGACCACATGACAGCAAAAAGACCCAGCTCCAAATCATTGGGTTCACGACCCATATAATTGAGAATCTGAGTATATTCCTGCTCTTTAAGACCCATTTCAGCCCAGCGCGGTTTAGCGTTCATTGCGTCCACTTCCTTTCCACCATTCCACCAGGGAGGTAAACATGGTTTTCCCATCGTCTGAACCGATGAGCAGTTCAGATGAGCGTTCCGGATGGGGCATAAGCCCCATCACATTGCCCCGGCGGTTGCAGATGCCGGCGATATTCTCCAGAGCTCCGTTGGGATTGGCTGCCCGGGTAATCTCTCCCGCCGGATTGCAGTAGCGCACCACAATCTGATTGTTTTTTTTCAGCTCCGCTAAAGTAGCATCATCCACATAATAGTTCCCTTCACCATGAGCGATATCCATCTTCAGCACTTGTCCCGATTTGTATTTGTGGGTAAATGGCAGGTCATTGTTTTCCACCCGCAGGTTCACCCATACATTACGGAACTGGAGGCTCTCGTTGCGGCGGACGGCACCGGGAAGCAATCCCGCTTCCAGAAGGATCTGAAAACCATTGCAAATACCCAGGACAAGCCTGCCATCTTCTGCCATTTTTTCGATGCCTCGCATCACAGGAGAAAAGCGAGCAATGGCACCGGTGCGCAAATAGTCACCGTAGGAGAATCCGGCTGGCAGCACAACACAGTCAAATTCATCTAAATCTTCGCGATCGTGCCACACTTTTTCTACGGGTTGTCCGATAATCCGGTGAATGACATCATATGCATCAAAGTCCCCATTCGTGCCTGGGAAGACAATCACGCCAAATTTCATGCTTCTCCCCCCGTTATCTCAAAGCGGTATTCTTCAATCACAGGATTGGCCAGCAGGCGATCACACATTTCCCGTATCTGCTCTGCTGCAGTTTTTTCATCGGTATCTAGCATCAGTTCCAGGTATTTTCCTACCCGGACGTCCTGGACATCATGGTAACCCATGGCAACAAGTCCGCTTTGCACAGCACTGCCTTGCGGATCCAACACGCTCTCCTTTAATGTAACATACACTTTGGCTTTTACCATTATTCTTCCCCCTCGATTCGCCGCAGCACTTCTGCGTAGGCTTCTTCGACTTTCCCCAGATCCCGCCGAAACCGGTCCTTGTCCATTTTTTCTTTTGTGGCTGCATCCCAGAAGCGGCATGTGTCCGGAGAGATCTCATCGCCTAGATACACCTTCCCATCATGCAGTCCGAACTCCAGCTTAAAGTCTACGAGTTCAATGTGGCGAGTCTGCAAAAAGCGGGTCAGGATTTGGTTGATCTGCAAAGCATACTGCTCCATCTGTGCCACCACAGCATCACTGGCCATATTCATGGCTCGAATGTGGTAGTGGTTGATCATGGGATCACCCAAAGCATCGTCTTTGTAATAGAATTCCATTACGGGTATAGCCATGGGGGTACCCTCTTCCAGCCCCAGGCGTTTTGCCAATGATCCAGCTGCAATATTGCGCATTACAACTTCTACGGGCACAATGTCCAACCGGCGGGCCAGCATATCCCTATCATTGAGGGCCTGAATAAAATGGGTTGGAATTCCTTCCTGCTCCAACAACCGGAAGAAAAAGGCGGAAATTTTGAGATTGTAGACACCCTTGTTTTCAATAATTCCTTTTTTCTTGCCATCGAAAGCCGTGGCCGAATCTTTAAAGCGGATTACCACCTGATCTGGCTGATCGGTGGCCAGTACCTGCTTTGCTTTCCCTTCATACATTTGTGTCCGAATCTCCATTATTCTCGCCTCCTGAAAACTTAAATATTGAAACGCGCCAGAATGGTATCCACATGCCGTGTGTGGTAATCCACGGCAAAACAGTTTTCGAGTTCCTCCGCATCTAGATGCTCCAGGATCTGCGAATTATGACGGATTCGTTCATAGAACGATTCTCCGCTCTCCCACGCCTGCATCGCCTCGGTCTGGACAATGCGGTATGCTTCTTCCCGGCTCATCTTTTTTTCGATGAGGGCTAAAAGCAAACGCTGGGAATAAATTAACCCCTGGGTTAGTTTCAGATTCCGCTCCATGTTCTGAGGAAAAACGCGCAGACCTCGTACTACCCGAGTCGTCTGATGGATCAGATAATCCAGCAGGATGGTGCTATCTGGCAATATGATGCGCTCTACGGAAGAATGGCTGATATCCCGTTCATGCCAAAGAGGAATGTTTTCCAGTGCAGCTTGTGCATTGCTACGAATGATTCGGGATAAACCGGAAATCTGTTCACAGGTCACGGGGTTGCGCTTATGCGGCATGGCCGACGATCCTTTCTGGCCGGTAGCAAACGGTTCCTCCATTTCACGGATCTCCGTGCGCTGCAGACTGCGGATCTCTGTTGCAATCAGATCCAAAACACTGGCACAGACTGCCAGCGCCATGACATAATCTGCATGGATGTCTCGGGGGATAATCTGCGTCGATATATCCATTGGCTGCAGATTCAGTTTTTCACAAACATAAGCTTCCACCCGGGGCTCAACATTGGCATAGGTGCCCACGGCGCCAGAGATTTTTCCAACCCTTGCGGCCTCCCGCGCACTCATGAGCCGGCGTCTGCAGCGCCGTACCGCCGAAAGCCATGTGGCAAATTTCAAGCCAGCTGTCGTCGGCTCTGCATGGACGCCGTGGGTCCGCCCCATCATTGGCACATGACGGTATGCACGAATTTTTTCAGCAATCACTGCTGCCAGCTCATCAAAACCGATTATCAGCAGATCCGCCGCTTCCACCAGTTGCAGTGCCAAAGCTGTATCCAGCACATCCGATGATGTCAACCCCATGTGAAAATATCTTGATTCTTCGCCAACCTGCTCTGCGACCGTTGTTGTAAAAGCCAAAACATCATGGCGTACGGTGCTTTCAATCTCTTCAATACGCTCCAATGAAAAAGCGGCTGTCCGACGGATCTTCTCTGCAGCCGGGACAGGGATGATCCCCAATTCAGCCCATGCTTCGCAGACAAGAATTTCCACTTCCAACCACTTGCGATATTTGTTCTCTGCACTCCAGATGGATTTCATTTTTTCCCGAGCATAACGGTCAATCATGGCAACGCCCTCCAGACCTTATTTCTTTACTTGTTTCAGGTATTCTTCATAACCGATGGTTGAAAGTCGTTCTCCTTTTTCCATCACCTCTGCTGCCATAGCAGCTTTAAACTCATGAAGTTTGGCCCGCAAAGCATCATCAGCTACCGCCAGGATCTGTACGGCCAGAATCCCAGCATTTCGGGCACCATCCACTGCAACCGTAGCTACGGGCACACCCGCTGGCATCTGAACTATGGAGTACAGGGAGTCTACACCATCACCAAAAGAACTTTTCAGGGGAACACCGATGACAGGCAGTACAGTACAGGCTGCAATCACACCCGGCAGATGGGCTGCTTTGCCAGCACCGGCGATCAGTACTTTCAGACCGCGTTTTTCAGCATCGCTGGCGTAAGCAATCACTTTATCCGGCACGCGATGGGCTGAAGCTACAGTCATTTCGTATTTCACATCAAACGACTCCAGTGCTTTGGCTACTTCTTTCATTACCGGCAGATCCGAGTCACTGCCCATAACAATCCCTACCTGAATTCCTTTCATAACCATCCTCCTAATTTGTAGTAAGTTCGGATAATTAACCTGATGACATAATGATAGCAATTTTTGGTCCCGATTGTCAACCGTATTCCCGAACATTAATATATTTTTAATATTAATCATTCACTATGAAATTCCTTTCGTTTGCACACATTTTGCCCATGAAAATCCCTTGACATTCTCCCTTGGCCTGCTATACTTGGGTTATAAAAGTGAATTTTAAGACGCATGACTGGCGGAAGTGGAGATAACCACATGGGAGTGCGTCCGATAAGTTAGTGCCGACCGCCTGGGCAGACCAATACCCGGGCGGTTTTTGTTTTTTACCGCCCGCACATAGGAGGATGGTACCATGACCAATGCCTGGCAGTCTTTTCAGGAAGGTCCCTGGACGCAGACTCTGGATGTCCGGGATTTTATCCAGAAAAATGTCACCCCTTACGATGGCGACAGCTCGTTTCTTATGCCACCTAGCCAAAAAACCAGAAAGCTTTGGGCTGCCTGTCAAAATTTGCTGCAGAAAGAGCAAGAAAATGGCGGAGTGCTGGAGGTGGACACCCACATCGTCACCGGCATCAACGCCCATGCTCCCGGCTATATTGATCAGAATTTGGAAATCATCGTTGGGCTGCAGACCGATGCTCCTCTCAAACGTGCTGTAAACCCTTATGGGAGAATCCGCATGACCGAACAAGCCTGTCAAGCGTACGGTTACAAGCTGGATCCTCAGATTCACAATACCTTCTCCCGCTACCGCCGCACTCACAATGAAGGGGTCTTTGCCGCCTATACTGATGAAATGAAAATCTTGCGCAAAGCCGGGGTCATCACCGGTCTTCCGGATGCATATGGCCGTGGCCGCATTATCGGTGACTATCGGCGCCTGCCCCTGTACGGTGCTGATCGACTAATTGCTAAAAAGCAAGCTGATCTTTCCCTATTGGCAAAGCAGCAGATGAGCGAAAACACCATTCGCCTCCGGGAAGAGATCTACAATCAAATCCAGGCGTTAGAAGAACTGATTGCCATGGCCAACGCGTATGGGTACGATGTAGGACGCCCGGCAAAGTGCAGTCAGGAAGCTTTCCAATGGCTTTATTTTGCCTATCTCGCAGCCGTAAAAGAACAAAACGGGGCCGCAATGTCCCTAGGCCGGATCAGCACGTTTCTTGATATCTACATTGAGCGTGATCTTAAGGTCAAAGCAATCAGTGAAGCACAAGCCCAGGAACTGATGGATCAGCTGGTGATTAAACTCCGTTTCATCCGGCAGTTGCGAACTCCTGAATACAATGAACTCTTTGCCGGAGATCCGGTCTGGATCACGGAAGCCATCGGTGGCATAGGCCTGGATGGAAGGTCTCTGGTGACTCGTTCTTCCTTCCGGATCCTGCACAGTCTGAGCAATCTGGGACCCGCACCGGAACCCAACCTGACCATCCTCTGGTCAGATCGCATGCCCAAACCATTCAAGGAATACTGTGCCCGTATGTCCATGAGCACCAGTGCCATCCAGTATGAAAATGACGATTTGATGCGTCCGAGGTTCGGTGATGATTATGGGATTGCCTGCTGTGTATCCGCTATGACTCTAGGGAAACAGATGCAGTTCTTTGGTGCCCGCTGCAATCTTCCAAAACTGCTTCTGCTGGCGATCAATGGCGGCCGGGATGAAACAACAGGCGAGCAGATTGCACCAGCCATGGCTCCCTTAGGCCCGGGAAAACTAGACTATGGACTGGTCTCAGAACGCCTGGACTTCTATCTGGACTGGCTCAGCCGCGTGTATGCCGATACCATGAACATTATCCACTTTATGCATGACAAATATGCGTATGAGAGTTTGCAGATGGCTTTTCACGATTCCCAAGTCCAGCGGTGCATGGCTTTCGGCGTCGCCGGCTTGTCAGTCATAACAGACTCCCTCAGTGCGATCCGCTTCGGCACTGTCCATCCGGTAATCAATGAGAGCGGACTGGTAACCTCCTATCAGGCATCCGGCCATCCTCCGCTTTACGGCAACGATGATGATCGAGCCGACCAAATTGCGGCAGACCTGATCAGCAGTTTCTCAGAAAAACTCAACCGCCAGCCCATCTATCGAAATGCCACCCCTACTTTATCGGTACTGACAATCACCTCCAATGTAGTATACGGTCAGAAGACCGGTGATACCCCGGACGGCCGCAAGGCAGGTGAACCGTTCGCTCCGGGAGCCAATCCCATGCATGGCCGGGATTGCCATGGCGCGCTGGCCTCACTGAATTCTATTGCGAAAATTCCCTATGCGCATTGTCTGGATGGAATATCCTGCACTTTCTCAGTGATTCCCCAGGCATTAGGCCGGGACGATGCCACGCGCATCTCGAACCTGGCGGGTGTTCTGGATGGATATTTTTCCCAGAAAGCCCATCATATCAACATTAATGTCCTGGATCGCACCACACTCGAAGAAGCCATGGACCATCCGGAACGATTCCCCCATCTGACCATTCGTGTTTCCGGCTATGCTGTACATTTCCATAAATTATCCCGCCTGCAGCAGCAGGAAGTGCTAGCCCGGACTTTTCATGACGCTTTGTGAGGTGAATGATATGACGATTGCAGGTCGAATTCATTCCATTGAAACTCTGGGAACCGTGGATGGACCGGGTATTCGCACCGTCATTTTCCTCCAGGGTTGCCCGCTGCGCTGCCGGTATTGCCACAATCCCGACTCCTGGGACCCCCTGGCAGGGAGAAAAATGAATGTGGAGGACATTTTCTCTCAGGTGATGCGCTACCGGCCTTATCATACAGCTTCCGGAGGCGGCGTTACACTATCGGGTGGGGAGCCCGGTCTTCAGCCTGGTTTTGCTGCAGCTTTGCTGAAAAGACTGCAAGAAGACGGAGTCCACTCAGCCTTGGATACCTCCGGCCACATGGAACCAGAAGCAGCTGAGTCAATGTTGAACCATACCGATCTGGTAATCCTGGATATAAAGCACATGAACGAAACAAGCTATCAGGATCTGACGGGTCGGAACCTCAGCAAGACTCTAGACTTTGCTCGTCTGGTGAGCAAGAAGAAGATTCCCCTCTGGGTCCGGCAGGTACTTTTGCCGGGCTGGACCGATGCTCCTGCTCAGCTGCAAGCATTGGCTGCCTTCTGCAGCAGCCTGGAGACTTTAGAACGCCTTGAACTGCTGCCGTATCACCGCCTGGGTGCCCATAAATGGCAGACACTGGGGATGTCATATTCTTTAGAAAATGTTCATCCCCCCACAGAAGCTGAATTTGGAAAGGCGATGCAAATCTTAAGGCAAACACTGCCAGAACACATACTGGAGAATTATAAAAAAAGTTCTTGACTATATCGTATTTTTACGATATATTTACCTCAACAAGTCCTGCACTGAGAAAGGAGATACCATGGATATTCCAAAAATCTGCAAAGCACTGGGCAACCCTGTCCGATATCAGATCATAAAAAACCTGCAGGGCAGCTGTCTTGGCAGCTGTTGCGACCGGATTGAAGTGTTTGAGAACGGCAATAGCGTTGCCGATGTGGTGACCTCTACCGGGCTTGCCCAATCTACAGTTTCCCAGCATATTCGTGTATTGGAGGATGCCGGGTTGATCATTAAAGAGAAACGCGGCCAATGGACCTGTTTCTTCTTGAATCGTGACTTGCTGGACAGTTTCTGCCAGACTCTGCATCAGGATCTTGTGGATTAATAGTACTTTTTTTAACTTAATATATCGTAATTTTACGATGAAAGGAGTTTTTCAAATGAGTTTTCTGATGGACCTTCTCCAGTACGTTACTGCAACGGTGATCCGCTTTTTTCCAATCTTACTGCTGGGGGCCACGCTGGCTGCCTTTATCCAGGTGTATGTCGATCCTGAAAAGATGCGCGCGTGGTTAACCCGCCGTTCCGCGATTTCGGTCCCGGCAACAGTGGCATTTGGTGCCTTTACGCCGTTTTGTGCTTGCGGTACCATGGCAGTCATTGTGGGAATGCTGGCCACCACCATGCCGTGGGCCCCTATTATGGCCTTCCTTACCTCGTCTCCTTTGATGAGTCCCACGAATTTTGTTCTGCTGTACGGCGTTGTGAGTCCCCAATTTGCTGTAGCAGCAGCCATTGCATCGGTTCTGGTGGGTATTGCCGCCGGCTACATCACATTGCTTATTGAGCGGCGCAGTTCTTTTCTAACCGATCAGCTGCGATTTACAGCCGGCACAATTCAAAAAGATAGCAGCTGCGGCTGCAGCGAAGGCGTAGCAGAAGCAGGCAGCTCCACAGCGGCAGATCAGTCCGGTGCACCCACGGATTCCTGTTGCGGCGTTTTACCGGGAACCGGCACCGCCAGCATCCCCCTTGATAATAGTGCTTGTGGTTGCGCCAAAGAAACCACTTCTCATTCCTGTTGCGAAGCCAGCAGTGGAGACGATTTCACAATGAACTATGCATCCGACCTTGGGCAATCCACCTCATCCCACGCCCGGATGCTGAAACTTCGAACCATGATTCAGGCGATTTTCCAGATCAGCGTGGTCCGGATTCTACCCATCTTCACTATCTTTACAGCTGTGGGATTTATGGTGAACACTCTGATTCCTGCCAGCATTTTTACCAGCTTGCTGGGCAGACAGAGCCTGATTGGGGTTCCTTTAGCTACTTTGGTTGGCCTGCCACTGTATGTCAGCGGGGAATCCGCTGTTCCCTTGATTCGCTCTCTGCTGGAAGCCGGAGTATCCCCCGGAGCCATGCTGGCCTTCATGATTGCAGGTCCCGGAACCAGCGCTGCTGCCATCGCCGGAATTGGCGCCATCATGAAAAAAAGGGCCATCGCTCTCTACATCAGCTATATCCTGGCCGCTGCTCTTCTCTTTGGTTACGGTTATGATGCTTTGCTGCGAGTCATGGCCCTGTGATCCAGCTTTTCTCTAAGTCAGCAGGCAGCATCTATATCGTAGAGTGAAAATAGTCAGTGTTTGGACCACCATGACAGGTCCAGACACTGACTATCATTATTCTATACTCGGCTACTTAATCGCATAATCGATTTCGCTGAATGGGTTTTACGGCCTCTTTGTTTCAGGATCCGCTATCATCTGAATCACCTTCCGCCGGTGGTGGGTCATCAGGTATCACCGGCTTATAGTACTGATTTGGATCATATGGTTCTCCGTATGTATCCCCTGGCCGAAGATTGCCAGAATCACTGTTGTTTTGGTCTGCTGGCGGGATATGGGGCAGAGCACATGTGTAGCACATATCCTGGGGTTCTTTTCCTGCGATGAATCGGGCTACCACGATGTTTCCCGGCGCACATTGGGGGCTGGGGCGCAGCCCTGAATTTCCGCAGATATTAACCTGCACAAGGTTACCTGTCAACGGAAAGTCCCGGCTGGGCAGATCCAAATGAGCTTTACGCATGATTCGGTTCCATAGAAGCGCCGGATATCCGCCACCGTAAATTTGACTCATGGTCCGATCCCGATCATAGCCCATCCAAACCGTGGTAACCCTATCAGGTGTGTATCCGACAAACCAGGCATCCCGAACATCGCTGGATGTTCCTGTTTTTGCAGCAGCCGGTCGGCCGATATATCCATTGCGAGCTGCTGTTCCATAGCTTTTTGAAATAGTATCTTTGAGCATATCTGTTACCAGATACGCTGCCCCTGGATCCAGCACTGCCTTTAGTTTGGGGGTGCGCTCTAGAATGACCCGACCATTTCGGTCCACAATTTTCAGGATCGCAACCGGATCCGCCCGGTAGCCCCCTGCCGCAAATACACCATATGCTGCATTGAGTTCCAGCGGTGTTACACCACGCGTCAACCCGCCCAGAGCGATCGCTGGTCCATAATCATTGATCTGCCGGTTTTCCAGCTCCAGTGTTGTAATCCCCAGCGCCTGGATGGCTGCCAATGAAGTTTCCACACCAATATCCTGAAACACCCGTACCGCCACCGTATTGATGGAGCGAGCGGCCGCTTCCCGCAGCGAGACAAGCCCTACGTAGCGATTATCGTAGTTTTTCGGTGACCAGGTCCGCGGTCCCACTCTCAGGGTCAGCGGCCCATCTAAGACAACTGATTCTGGGCTATAGCCATTGGCGATGGCTGGTGCGAATACGGCAACAGGTTTGAAGGCAGAACCTGGCTGCCGAGGCTGCAAAACACGATTCAATCCCAGCACATATTCGTGGTTACGCCCCCCCACCATGGCTTTAATATATCCGGTGCTGGGATCTGCAGTAATCAGCGCAACCTCCGGCCCAGGATCGTCAGTCCCTGGCGGAAAAGCGCTGTCGAGGATCGCTCGCACAGCTTCTTCTGCCTCCTGTTGCAGCTGGGTATCAATTGTGGTGTATACAGACAGCCCACCGCGATAAACTTGTTCAGCACCATAATCTGCAAGCAGTTCCTGCAGAACAAAATCAACGAAATATGGGAACTGGTATTTGGGTTTCTCCAGTGGGGCTATACTGATTTCTTCTGCTTTGGCTGCGGTGGCCTGACCTTCACTGATAAACTCATTTTTACTCATCAGATTAAGGACCGTAGCTTGCCTGACTTTCGCCTGTTCCATGTGGTTGCGGGGTGATAATGCATTGGGAGCACGGGCTATTCCCGCCAGCATCGCTGCCTCCCCCAGACTGAGCTGACTGGCACTTTTACCGAAATAGTGGTAGGAGGCTGCCTCGACCCCGTAGGCATTGTATCCCAAAAAAACCTGTTTCAAATACATTTCCAAGATTCGATCCTTATCATAATAGCGTTCAATGCGCACCGCTAGTATCCATTCCTGGAGTTTACGCATTATCGTTTTCTCGTGGGTCAGGTAGACATTTTTAGCCAGCTGTTGTGTGATTGTGCTCCCACCCTGGGCCATCGAACCCTCATTCAGATTTGTTCGAATCGCTCGCAAAGTGGCCCGAATGTCAATGCCAAAATGCTTAAAGAAGCGTTCGTCTTCTGTGGCAATAAAGGCAAGCTTAACATATTCCGGGATTGCCGCATAATTCACATTCATCCGGTATTCTGCACTGTTGAGTGTAGCAATCAGCTCGCTGCCGTCCTGATTGTATATGAAGGATGTATAACTGAGTCGATCTGGCAAATCGTCCACAGGCGGCAGGCCCCTGGCTAGAAAGTAAAAGAGAGCCGTTCCGGCAACAAAAGCAAACAGCAAAAGGAATGCGACAGCATTGACGGCTCGTTTTTGGGGTTTTATAAAACGGATACGAATTTTTCGCTGCTCATCCGCAAGCTTGCTGCGTGGCATGCCAACCGCCACCTTCCAGATCCCTTTTACCAATGCTTCGCTCGCAACTGCAACAGAAATCACGCTCATACTACCCGTACCTGCCAAGAACAATGAAAATCAGTTAATTGGACTTATCTTTTGCAGCGTTCCAATCAGGAACACATCCGTGAACGTATAGTTCTGTATGATACCAAGACTCCCCTTTTTTGCCAGAAGCGACTGCCAGGAGTTATTGACAAGATTGCAGTTTAAGACATCTTAAACAATCGTTTCAATCCTGGGCTCGATCATCCCTATGCTTCGAACAACTTCGTATGGATCTCATCGTACAACTGCATCGTATCCTCTTTCTCACGATACATAATCAGTACCTTTTCACTATCTGTAGTCAGCTGAATGTATAGACCTTCGTCACCAAAGAGGAAAACACGGCATTCTCCCAGACCTTCTACCTGATAGATTCCCCGATGCGCTTTTCTACCGGTGAGTCCAGCACCATTGATCTTCCTGCCCAATATGGGAATACCTTCGACTAGATCCACAGCAGTGATTGTACTGATCGGATAAGCACGCCCGTACATCCCGTCAATAATCAACTCATTTTCTGTTATTGACACATCCGGCTCAAGTGCAGTACGGTTCATGGATGAACGGATAAACAGAAAAGATCCACTGAGAATAATGATAGCAAGCATGATGGTCATAAATGCATTCTGATTTCCTCGTTCCGGCAAGAATAATCCCTCCCTAGATGATTGAAAGTTTGACATACAAATTCTAGGAAACTATTCAAAACCCTTGTTCTACAAATAACTGGCTATGTTTTTGCACCCAATATCCCACCTTCTCACTCATGGTTGTTGTTCACATTCGAGCATAAACATAATATACTGGAGTTGGCATCCATAAATAGCGGATGATCCGCTCGTGCAGAATGATCGGGGGGGGCCTATCCATGGTGAAAAAGCCGGTGCGAAAAAGGGAAAAAGAATTAATGCTCTCCCAGTTTATTCAGACCCGCTTTGGCCTGATTATGTTCCTCATGTTGATGATTATCCTAAGCGGCTATGGCTGCAGCATGCTTCAGCCCGAGCCGCAAGTGATTATCGATCCTGTCACCCCCCTCAGCAGCCAGCACTTTATCTGGCTTCTGATCAATGAGCTAAATCCGGCCGCGCGCTTCAAGGATCCCCTGGAAGAATCTGCAGCTCTGGCAGTTGAAAAAGGCTACATTCCGGCAGGAACCGATCTGTTGGCCCCTATTACTCGTGTCGAAGCGGCAAAAATACTGCTCCAGGCAAAACCACCGGCAGAATCAATCGATTATTTGCATTTTGACTGGCAAATCTTTGATTTGTATGAAGCTGGTCAACAATATTCCTCCACTCTGGTCACCGCTTACGCCCATGGGCTTCTCACCACCAATGAAGGATATATCCACCCGCAGGAGCATATTTTGTTAGCTGATGCCCAACAGCTTCTGGTGTGGCTGCAGGAACAGGTTCCGCCCTTGCCCGTCGGGATGCCAGCACCTCGTTTTGTGTATAAGGGTCTTGTGGAAATCGCCCGTCTGGACCCTGCAATCTGCCTGGATCTTAAATATGCGACTGAGAATAATTTTACAGGTAAAATTCACTATGACTACCCGCTCTGCTTGCTTCATGAGGACGTAGCTGAGCGACTGTGTGCCGCGAGTCGGTATTTTCAGGATAAAGGATATTTGATAAAGATCTGGGATGGCTATCGCCCGGTCGCTGTCCAGTGGTCCTTGCATCATGCTACCCCCGATCATTTAAAAGCCTATGTCCCTGCGCCATCTCGTTACTCCCAGCATGCCAAGGGGATTGCCGTTGACATGACTCTGGCGGATCAGGATGGACATACTATTCAAATGCCAACCAATTTTGATGATTTCAGTAAAAAAGCCCATATCAACGACCAGAGTGGTTCAGCTGCTGCCATTGACAACAGGGACTTTCTGATTGATGGCATGATAAAAAACGGCTTTACAGTAAATTCAATGGAATGGTGGCATTTCTACGTAGCTGAACTGACTGGATTGCCTGTTTCCGATGTAGAACTAGGGGAGTTTATTCAGGCCCGCAATGAGTATTATCTCTCTGTAATCAAAAGCTGCAACACGTAGAGACCGAAAGTTCTTCACCGAGCCGTCTATGAATGCTACAATAAGTGTATACGGGAATAAGGGGGAAAAGCGTTGACCTACATGTCTGATGTCCGTTCAGAAGAGCCTATTTTTCGGATCGCCCATGCCGCAATGCTGGTTCTTTTCTTTTTGCTTTTTGGACTGATTCTGTCTGCAAGTCCGGAGAAGCGTGCGATGCTGACAATTGCTTATACACTGTACTTGGGAATTACCCTTACCCGGCATCTTTATCTGACGGGTAATCAGCATCGTATCTGGCAGCTGGTTCTTCCCTATCTGGAAGGTTTCATTATCGTGGTGGCAATCAACATCGCAGATACGACGGCCGGCTTGTCCATTCTCAACCTGATCGTCTGGGATATTGCCCTGGATTATGATCTGCCCTACAGTGCAGTGTACGCTTTTTCAGGATATCTGTCCTATATGTTCATCTATATCAGTCCTCTGCTGGATCAGCCGCTGCTCACCCAAATTATGTATTTTGCCATAGCGGCCATTCAATTCTTGCTTTATGTGGGCTTTGCCTTCCTGGCCAGAAGCTACAGTATCCAAAGCCGTAAACTGAAGCAGACGACCGCTGATCTCCAATCAAAAATGATCACCACCGAAGAGGTAACCGCTGTTAAAGAGCGTAATCGTATTGCCATGGAGATTCACAATACCGTCGGCCATCAGCTAACAACTGCTCTTGTCCAGCTTGAGGCGGCACGAATGATTTTTGATCAGGATCCTGATGAATGCAAACGCCGCCTGGAGATCTCCAAAGAACAGGTCCAACTGGGACTCAACATGCTGCGCCAGGCCATTCACACCATTAAGGCCGATCAGGACTTTGAGGATTTTGCAGGTGCTGTAGCCAGCCTTTTGACTCAGGTGCGAGCACACACTCCGCTGGAGATTGATATTCAGATGGATGATATCAGTGATGCTCGCCTGTCCGTGAAGAAGATACTCTACCATACGATCCTAGAATCCATCACCAACGGTCTCCGACATGGCCAGTGCCGCCAGATGGAAATTCGCCTGAAGCGCGAACCCGGCCTGATCATCCTTTCTGTGCACAATGATGGCGCACAACCGAAGGGGATACAATTTGGCTACGGTTTGAAAAAGATCGAAGAACAGCTGGATGAACTAGGCGGTACTCTTACAATACGAATCAACCCAAAAGGCTGGTTTGGACTTGAAGCTCAGGTTCCCCTCGCGGGACAGAAGGGAGATGCCAATGGAGAAGATTAAAGTGATGCTGGTAGATGACCAGGAATTGCTTCGGGAGGGCCTCAAAACCATCATTAACACCCAAGCCGACATCGAAGTTATTGCTGAGGCCGACCATGGTCAACATGCCTTGACTGCCATGGCTGAACAGACTCCTGATGTAGTCCTGTTGGATATTCAAATGCCGGTTATGAACGGTGTGGAAACAACCGCGGCGATTCGAAAGAAGCATCCCCAGGTGGTCATTATCATTCTCACAACCTTTGATGATGACGATTTCATTATCGATGCCCTTGCCAATGGTGCAACGGGATACCTGCTAAAGGATATCCACGGCCCCCAGCTTATTCAGGCCATCCGTGATGCGCACAAAGGCCAGCTCCTTCTGCCGGGCACCATTGCTGCAAAACTGGCTGCCCGTTTATCTGTTTCAGCGCTACCAGCTACACCCTTGAGCAAAGACGGAACACTGGCCCTCAATGAGCGGGAACGAGAGATCGGGGCATTGCTTGCCCAGGGAATGAGCAATCGGCAAATCGCTAAATCACTCTTCCTCAGTGAAGGCACTGTCAAAAATTACATCAGTGAGATCTATGGGAAGCTGGGCACCAGCAATCGCACTCATGCCAGCATTCTATTGCAGCAACATAAGAAAGATTGACAGATAGTGCAATGATATACCCTGATTTTTGAATACACATGGCCGAAAGGCTTTTTTTTTATGACCGTCATATGACCCTCGTCAATTATCATATGACTTCTATCTTTGTATACTGTAAACAAATAACGAAGGAGGCTGATGAAATGTTGAATCTTTTCCGTGAGTATATGATGATCATTCTCCCCCTGATTGTTCTGGAGTTTTCATTAAAAGGGTACTGCTACTGGAAGCTTTTTAAAGAAGGTTCGGCCAATTTGAACAAAGGGCTCTGGAGTCTGATTATCCTGATCAATCTGTTTGGACCCATCCTCTTCCTTACAGTCGGCAGAAGGAGGGAAATGGCTTGATTACAGTCACTGGGCTCCACAAAGCATTTGGTACATTTGAAGCACTCAAAGGCATTGACCTGCACGTTCAGCAAGGTGAAGTGTACGGATTCCTGGGGCAAAATGGTGCGGGAAAATCCACCGCCATGAATATTCTGGCAGGCCTTTCCCGGCCTACAAAAGGAAAATGTCAGGTAAACGGCTGGGACCTGGCCAAAGTAACCCATCCAGGGGATCTGCACATCGGCTACCTGCCTGAAGAACCTAGCTTTTACCCCTGGCTTACCGGCAGAGAGACACTGGAGTTTTTGGGAAGTCGTTGGTCACAAAGCTCTGTGCACAATCGAGTACAGGATATGCTCGATTGGGTGGGTCTAAGCAATGCGGCCCATCGCCGTGTTGGTGGGTATTCGCGAGGCATGCGCCAGCGTCTTGGTATGGCAGCCGCACTCTTTTATGATTCAAATCTGATTTTACTGGACGAACCATCATCAGCACTCGATCCTGAGGGACGCAGCGATGTTTTGAATCTAATTCTTGACCTAAAAGCCCGGGGAAAAACCGTTTTTCTTTCTACCCATATCCTCAATGACGCTGAACGTGTCTGCGATCGTGTCGGCATCCTGGTTCAGGGGAAAATGGTCATGGAAAAACCGCTGAAGAATCTGATGGCAGAGCATACCACAGCTACCTATGATCTTGAGACCCCCCAGACATACATCACATCGGATATTTTAGACCGCCTGTCAGAGCTACCGGGTGTTCTTCACGTCGATACAGCGGGTGATCGAATCTCTGTTTCAGTGAACAATCCGAAAGAAGATGAAAAAACACTGCTCAGTTACCTCGCGACGGCCAATGTACAAATTCTCTCGTTTGCGTTACGCAGAACTAGCTTGGAAGACATCTTCCTGCAGGAGGTAGGAAAAAATGGACATTAGGACCAGCATAAAGAAAGAAGTTCTGGAAGGTCTGCGCAATTATCGTTTCCTTATCATCACAGTAAGCATCCTGTTTTTTGCCATCTTCGATCCTTTGATGAGCAAACTCGTTCTGCCTGAGCTTTTAAAAAGCCAGTTTCCCAATATGCCTCTGGATGTTATGCGACAAATGCTGATCACATCCCAGGCAGGCAATATCCGCGGATACATGGGCAATGTGTATCAGCTTTCAACACTGATCATAACCTTTTCCTTGTCTGGTCTTCTAGCGCAGGAGCTAAGTGAGAAAACATTAATACTCCCCATTTCAACAGGGAAACGCTATGAAGATGTTTTGGCTGGAAAAATGATTGTTTATGGAATCTTTTTGTTGCTCATAACCACTGTCTCAGCCCTGGTTAACTACTACTACACGGGAGTACTCTTTGGCTTTCAACTTCCTTCTGCGCTGCCTGCCCTGCGCGCTGGCTTGTTGATGGGTGTACACATGCTCTATCTGCTGTCATTGCTTTTGATTTTCGGCTCTCTGTTACGTAAACCCATCGCAGCAGGCATGGTAACACTCCTGGTGGTTTTCAGCACCCGGGGGATCGGCAGCCTCTTTAATATCCAGCGTTATCTGCCATCGGGCCTTCTGGTTGAAGCAGAAATGCTAGCTGCCTCACCGTCTGTTTTTCTGTGGGGGACACTGGCGACAACACTTGCACTGGTGATCGTTTTGGTTTGTTTGACTGTGATACGACTTTCGAATCTTGAATTAACCCGGGGGTGAAATATATGAAGAAAATATATCTGCTCATAATTGTGGCCATTTTGATGGCCGTCGGTACACAGGTTTACCTGGAATATGGCAATTACCACAAGATCCCAGTCGAAGGGGGCATCTTGTACGGGAAAGCCATGGGAAATGACAAAGAACAGGTTGTTGTGCTAATTGCCGGGTCCGGGCCAACGGATATGAATGGGAACACACCCCTGTTGGCCGGTCGCAACGATTCGCTTCTGCTGCTTGCTGAAGGACTCGCAAAGGAGGGGGTATCCACTTTTCGCTACGATAAACGAACTGCAGGGAAAAGCCTCGCTACATTTAATCCTGAAGCGGATCTGGAGTTCGATACCTTCGTTCAGGATTGCATTTCAGTCGTCGCATATCTCAAAGAGAAAGGCTACAAAGATATTATTCTTGCCGGTCATTCCAAAGGAGCCCTGGTGGGGATGCTTACCGCCAGAGAAGTCGGTGCTTCCGGATACATCTCACTCGCTGGTACCGGTTTGCCCATCGATGTAACCTTGGAGAGACAACTCTTGACCCAGCTTTCAGAAGACAGTCAGGAAATCAAGGTTCTGCGCGGTTTGCGCAGCGGCACCATTGATTTTAGCCTGCCAGCCGATCATATGTTCAGTCCTAGGCAACAGCAATTTCTATTATCCTGGATGGTCTACGACCCTGCGGCAATTATTGCGGAGCTGAAGATACCTGTATTGGTACTTCATGGCGATGCAGATATCCAGGTTGCAGACCCAGATTTCTTGCCGCTTCAAGAGGCGGCAGGGCAAGAATCCTGTCGTATTCTACCAGGAATGAATCATGTCCTGAAAGACATCCGTGATGTGCCTGATGCTGACCCTTTGGCGGCCTATACAGATCCCTCTTATCCTCTGCACCGGGAAGTAATTCCAACAATTCTTACGTACTTAAATTCCCGATCGTAGATTTACACTCTTTTGTAGTTACAGATGCATTAAGATTCTCCTTCACAAAAAAATGGAGCAGCAGGGCTCTCCCAGCGAAGGTGGCCATGTCCTGCTGCTCAACGATCATCGTTTCGCCCGAATTAAGAAAAGGATCCGGATCTGTCAGAAATAAAAGCGAAGAAGCCTTGTTTTTGAGTAACCGCCGGCACCGATAATGCTCTTCAGTGAATTATGGTTGTAATACCAGCAGCCCGATCTGATATCCTCGTATCCTTCTGCAACCATCAACTCCAGAAGCTTGCGCAAAATGCTTTTTGCATACCCCTGCTGCCGCTTTTCCGGCATCACATACATGCCAATACTGGCAATGGACGGCACAATTCGCCCCGTTTCCACCACACCAAATCCGACCAGCTCATCCTGATCCATGACCTTGTATATCCGGTAATGGGATGTGGGATCAATGATGAGTTCAACAGGATCGCTTGCAAAAAAATCACCGGCTCTTTTCAATAGTTCCAGGTCATGTTTGTCTGTAATCCGTACCAGTTGGATCGGTTTACTGCAGAACCCAGCGGGTGGATCAAGGCGATAAATTGAGAAATAGGCTTGTTTTTCCAACCGGGAGAAATTGTCCACACAGTGACTCAGGAAGTATTCATCCCCGGTTGCTACCATCGCATTGGTTACCTCTTCAAAATGCTTGATCTGACTGAATAGATCCTTGCCCATGTGCCCGTGACTTTCTGCCAAATAAAATGAAGTGACAGTATTCTTTGCGAATATCGAAAAATACCCGATCAGAATATCCTGATCAAAAATACCATAATGGTTGGCACGCAGAATATGATCTTCCCAAAAAGAATCCACTGTTAGATTGCTCTTCTGCACGTTTTCTGCCAAGAGCGGTGCCACCGTTTCATACTGAACCTGTTTGATTCTCATTATACCCTCCTGTCTATAGCCGCTTATCTTAGAACAAGCCCGTTGGCTAGGTTTGATGGAGTCTATCGTCTTGCTCCAGATTAAGCCATCATTATGTGAATTATATCACAAATCACGCAAGTAGGGGTCTCAACTAAAATCGGATCCTGCATTAATCTCCCAGCCTGCTCACACCATGTCATGTTTATCTCACAGTGCAGGGAGAATCTGGCTCCAGCCGTATTAATGCCTTAATTTCCGGCAACAAAAAACCCCGGGTTTCCCCGGAGCTGATTGTTAAAGTTTAACCGCACTTTGAGTATCCGCAAGCTGCACAAGTAACACAGCCACTCTCAAACTGGATGGCATTGCCGCACTCCGGACATGTTTTCATGTTGATCAGTTCATTGACTGTCGGTGCTACTGTGACACTCAAAGGCCCGTTCAGCAGCTTAGCCGCTGCTGTTTCTGCAGACAAGCTACCCTGTTTTTCTGCGTCCAGGTACTTTTTGATGGCCTTGCCGATGGCATCCGGACAGGATGTTACGGTGATGCCTTCCCGGCGAAGACATGCAGGACAGCGAATCCCTTGAAGTTGTTCCACAATCACTTCCACTGGCACACCCGAGCGCAAGGCTATCGAGATCAGACGGCTGGTTGCTTCGGATTGGGAGGCACAGCCCCCATGCCGGCCGGGTGTGGTAAAGACTTCGCATAAACCGTACTCGTCGGAATTGACGCTGACATAGAGATTGCCGCAACCTATTCGTACCTTTTCAGTCACACCGATGGTCACCGGCGGCCGTGGCCGCGGTGTTAATGCCATTCCCACCGCTTCTGCTGCAGTACCACGTGTCTGGCCGGTGCTGAGCACCTGACTGTCTCGGCTGCCATCACGGTATACGGTGACACCCTTACAGCCGGTTTCATAGGCCAGCCGATAGACTTGGGCGACGTCATCCCTGGTAGCGGTATTGATAAAGTTTACCGTCTTTGATACTGCATTGTCCGTATATTTTTGAAATGCTGCCTGCATTTTAATGTGCCACTCCGGTGTAATATCGTGTGCTGTGACAAATACCTCCTGAATATGCTGGGGGACACCTTCAACCCCCTGGAGGGTACCCTTTTCGGTGATCTCTTCGATCAGTTCCTGGCTGTAGAATCCCTCTCGTTTTGCAACCTCTTCAAAGAGAGGATGCACTTCAATCAAGGTATTGTTGTCCAAAACTGTGCGAGTGAACGACACAGCATAGAGCGGTTCAATGCCGCTGGATACACCGGCGATGATGGATATGGTTCCGGTAGGTGCAATGGTGGTTGTGGTGGCATGGCGCACAGGTAAACCACCGGCATTGTCATAAATACTGCCTTTGAAATTAGGAAATACACCACGCTCTTCAGCAAGCTCCGTCGACATCCGTTTAGATTCATCGTCGATAAAGCGCATGATTTTCTCTGCTATGTACACTGCGCGATCCGAATTGTAGGGGATACCCATCAGAATCAGCATATCAGCAAATCCCATGACACCCAACCCGATCTTTCGGTTGGCCTTTGTCATTTCCTCAATCATGGGCAAAGGATAACGGTTGGCATCGATCACATCATCGAGGAAATGCACTGCCTTCCTGACCGTCTCCCGCAGATGATCATAGTCGATCTCCAGTTTGCCGTTTTCACCTTTTAGCATTCGTGCCAAATTCACAGATCCCAGGTTGCACGATTCATACGGTAGCAATGGCTGCTCACCACAAGGGTTTGTGCTTTCAATTTCGCCCGCATTGGGGGTAGGATTATTCCGATTCATTCGATCCAGGAAAATGATACCCGGCTCACCGTTCTTCCAGGCCATATCAACAATCAGGTCAAAGACTTCTCGTGCTTTGAGCTTGCCGCTGTGGCTGCCGGTACGTGGATTGTACAGATCGTAATTGCCGTCTTCATCCACAGCACGCATGAATTCCTCAGTGATACCGATAGAAATGTTGAAGTTGGTAATCTCACTATTGTCTTTTTTACACGTGATAAAGTCTAGGATATCCGGGTGATCCACTCGTAGAATGCCCATATTGGCACCCCGGCGTGTACCCCCTTGTTTGACCGCGTCTGTCGCCGCATTAAATACTTTCATGAAAGAGATCGGGCCGCTGGCGACACCGCCGGTGGTCAGAACCTGATCATTGCGTGGACGGATACGGGAGAAAGAGAATCCTGTACCGCCACCGCTTTTGTGGATCAGCGCAGCGTTTTTAATCGTTTCAAATATACTTTCCATAGAGTCTTCAATGGGCAACACAAAACAGGCAGACAGCTGCTGCAGTTCTCTGCCTGCATTCATCAGAGTTGGGGAGTTAGGAACAAAGTCCAAACTGTTCATTAAAGCATAAAAATCCTTCTCCACTTTGGCTGTTTCCGCACTGCTTTTTCCATACACGGTTTTTTCTACCGAAGCAATATTGCCGGCCACCCGGTGCAGCATGTCTTCAGGGGTTTCCACCACTTCACCGTCGGCTTTTTTCAGGTAGCGTTTCTCCAGAACGGTCAGGGCATTCTTAGATAATTGCATCGTTGACACCTCTCAGTTGATATTCTGCATGCGTATACTATATTTTGCTTGCTCCTCTATTATATTCCACTATATATAGTATGTCTATTGATAAAGAAACAATATTCATACGATTTTTCACCTTTTCAGGGCAATAAGTCTCATTATCTCCACTTTTCCACATTTCTGATTTTTTCTGACTGTCTCCCCCATCACGAACAAGTGAAAACCCTTGCTCAGATTCAGTTGATCAGATATAATTATGTATAGAGTACAAATGTGTCCTCTTGGAGGGAGGTTCAGACATGAATCAGTTTGTAGGCGCAGGAATCGGTGCCCTGGTGGGGCTGATCATCAGCCGCTATGCCAGTAAGCTGACCGGCTCGTGAATGCTGATTTGCAACCCCATTTTTGCCGCAGTCACTTTCGGTTATTTGGGGTACCTGTTATCTTCCGGTGGAAGATAAAAAAGCGAGCTGTCACTTTGACAGCTCATTCTGAAGAGATCGGAGTCCAGCTTGGTAGTATTGATCGGATTGTGATCAGGGACTGCATTCATGCAGTCCCTGTAGTATTTTTTCCCTTACGAACGGTCCGCCTGGAGTTTAAACACCCCAGCAATCAAAAACAGCAAACCCGCGCCAGTCATCGTCAGCAAAGATCTTGCCATGGATTCCAGAGATGCACCGCTAAGGAATATCTCTTTTAATGCATGAACTGCCCAGCTTTGAGGCGAGATCGAACTAATGATCTGAATCAGGCGAGAAGGATCCTGGATCGGAATGAACACTCCACCGAGCATGGTACCAATCATAACGATGGCCATGGCCACAGCCTGCACCTGTCCCGAACTCTTGAGAAAACCGCTTAAAAAAAGCGCCAGGCCTGTCATAAGAAAAATGTACACCAACAGGACAACCAGTATTCCTACAAAGCCCTGATTCCAGGGAGCACCGAAGAGGTATTTGCCCGATAGGATCAGAATCAACGACTGAACAAGCGCTGTACCAACCAGACGGATGAAATATGCACTGAGGATGTGGGCGTGTCCGGCGGAGCTGGACAGCATGCGTTGCCACGTTCCCGACTGTTTCTCTTCAATCATAAAACCCCCGGCTGAAGTCAAAATATTGAGTCCCACAAACATCACCAGCACGCCCAGTATAGCCATCTCGTAGATACCACTGTCTTTTGGCAAAAAACTCATAAGCCAGGTCATCATGATGGGCATAGCCAGTAAGAACATCAGATACACAGGATCGGCCAGCAATTGACGAACGCCAACCCAGACGATTGCATTAATTTTTCTCATTTCATTTCCTCCTAACTGTCCCGGAGAGCTTTGCCGGTCAAACTTAGAAAAAGGCTCTCCAGATTGGGCTTTTGTATTTTAATTTCACTCACTGAGCCGCCCAGGCGGATGATGGTCTCAAAAGCTACAGGCAGAATCTGTTCAGCATTTTGTGTGACAATGTTGAGGACCCGCTCTGCCGGTACTGCTTTTTCCACACCCGGTAAAGCACTGACACTGGTTTCCATCTCAGAAGATATGGTGTCCAGTGTAATGGCAAGTTCCTGATGCCGCGGTCCCTGAGCCATCAGTTGCTCAACTGACCCTTCAGCAATCATGCGCCCATTATCCATGATCCCAACGCGATCACACAGATACTCCACTTCTTCTACATAATGGCTGGTATAAAGGACTGTCATACCTTCTTCTTTAAGATGCCGAACTGTTTCTAAAATGTGATGGCGCGATTGAGGATCAATCCCCACTGTCGGTTCATCCATAATCAGCAGCTCCGGCTGGTGAATCAGGCCAGCAGCAATGTTCAAGCGCCGTTTCATGCCCCCAGAAAATTTGGCCACTTTGCCTTTCTTGCGCTCATCTAAGCCAACCAG
Source organism: uncultured Candidatus Sumerlaeota bacterium (assembly GCA_964503545.1). Classification (GTDB taxonomy): domain Bacteria; phylum Bacillota; class SLNR01; order SLNR01; family SLNR01; genus JAXGQE01. The sequence continues at coordinate 1,527 of CAZDAI010000011.1, read as the reverse complement.
TTTGAGCACGCGCTCCACGGCAGCCTTTACCTGTCTTTGCGGCACACCATTGAGAACTGCCCAAAAACGCAGATTCTCCTCTGCCGAAAGGTTGGTATACAAAGCCGGCTCCTGGGGCACAACACCGAGATGCTGCTGTGCTGATCTGCCTTTTTTGCGCAGATCTTCACCATGAACCCGGATGGTTCCGCTATCCGGCTTCAACAAACCGCAAATCATGGCCATCGTGGTTGATTTACCGGCGCCATTGGGCCCCAGCAGGCCATATACTTCACCTTTATCTAAAGCAAAGCCTACACCATTGACCGCTGTGTGCCCTCCGAAACTCTTTTTCACATCAAGTACTTCAAGAATCATTGCTTTCACCCTCCATCTTTTCTTCAATATTGTTCAGATCCGTTTGACTCTCTTCTGTGTTTTCATTCACAGCGAGCGGACCCATGGTGACCCACATGTAAAAAGCACCGCCTGCATTTGTGAGATAACCAATAATCTCATCATCCTGATGGTTTTCCAGATTCCCACCATAGGCCAGCATCGCCAGGCCGTGGGTGAATATCCAAGTGTGTTTCATCAAAAATTCCTGCTGTTTTGCAGTCATAGCACCCAATGTACCATCCTGCTGCGCCTCTTGGCCGAAGTCTTCCACAAAAGCCTCTCGCATATTGCTGCCCATACGATCCTCCTGCAATGCCTCCGTTTTCTCCAAAAACAGATAGCGAAATGCGTTTTTCTCATCCCGGGCGAATACAATGTAACCGATCGCCATATTTAGAAGCTGATCTTGCGTATATCCTTTTCGTTGATATTCTACCAACAGCTTCCGGGATTTTTTCTTCAAATCCGGATCGAGATCGTCCACTGATTTTACCCGAGTATATATTGGCATAGTGGAAGAGCCCAATTCTTTTGCGATGGCCCTTGCCGTAACTTTCTCTCGCCCATCCCGGCGTATGATAGCGAACGCTGCATCAACGATCTGCTCTAGAGAATAGACGCTCGGCTGCTTCATTTAAACACCTCCGATAACATTTGTTTTATAATATAACTGATGTTATATTCAATAACTGATGTTATTATAAATAACATCAGTTATTATGTCAATACTTTTTTATAAATTATTATTTTTTTAGTCGAGTAGCACTTTCACTATCATGAAAAAAAGGCTTAATGCCTCGTCATCTAACATGGAAATGCGGAAATCCTTGCACTCCCTATCGCATAATGACAAGGTTCCCAGCATCACATTTTACTTGTTCTCGTATTATTTATGAATTTCATGGATGAGCACCCATATTCACTAACGAAGCACATGAACGCTGATAATCGCCATTGGAAATTGATGATCTCCCAACCCCACCAGCTTCGTTATCCTAAATCAGGGAACCCAAGCTGTCGCAATGCTTCGTACGCCACAACCGCTACAGCATTGGACAAGTTCAATGAACGAGCCTGGACATTTTGACTCATGGGGATACGGATGCAATCGTCTTGATTTTCGTCAATAAGCGTTCGTGGCCGTCCTGG
>CAZDAI010000010.1:0-33052 GCA_964503545.1 uncultured Candidatus Sumerlaeota bacterium | reverse complement strand
ATGATGAATTGACTGATGGTTTTCTAATGCTGCTGGAAAAGCATAAACTAATCGCTGAAGCCTCGGGTGTACTGCCGCTGGCCGCGGTCAGGCATTTAGCGGTGAAAAGCAAAAATGTACTGGCTTTGATCAGCGGGGGGAATATTGATGTAATGACCATCGCCTCCATGATTCAAAGTGGTCTGGTGGCCAGAGGTAGAATATTCGGATTCTCTTTGGAATTGCCCGATGTGCCTGGTGAGCTGTTAAAAGTATGCCAGATTCTCGCCGATGAGCGCGCTAATATTGTGCAATTTGTCCATGATCAGTTCAAAGCAACTGACAGCCTAAAGCGGGTGAACCTTGAAGCAACGGTGGAGACACACGGTCACGAGCACAGACGCAGAATCATTGACGCTTTGAATCGTAAAGGCTACCAGGTAAAGCAGATTTATTGAAGCAGAGGAGGATGTTCATGGCAAACGCAAGGATGGATCATCAGGAACTGGTGGTGGCAGTAAGCGGGATTCCAAGAGGATATCATTATCCTGCTGCAGATGGTAACTGGCTGTTGCCGCACCATTTGGAGCAGATCAAATCAGTTTCGCCCGCCATTAGGCTGGTGGAGATACCTGCCAGCAAGGTACGGCAAACGGACATTGATTCCCTGAATGTCGAAGTGCTCCTTGGCGAAGGAGGGAATCGTGAGCATTATCCGGGCGAGCTTGACTGGGAAGACTATGTGCAATTTTTTACCCCAGCGCTTCGATGGGTGCAACTGTGCAGCACAGGGTTTAGCGACAATATTACACCTGAAATCCTCTCTGGGAAAGTGGAATTAACCAATGCACCAGGCCTGCATACTGTCCCCATTGCAGAAAGTGTTCTGATGGCCATGCTCCAACATGCCAAGAATTTGCCATTACGACTGGCTGACCAGAAGATCCAAAAATGGAATCAGCTGAAAAACAAAGAATTGTACCGTTCCACGGTGCTGATTCTGGGGTTGGGTAAGATTGGCAGGGAAACGGCGCGCCTATGCCGAGCTTTTGGGATGGAAGTGCTGGGAACGAAAAGAACGATGGGAGAAGTCCCAAATGTGGATCAGGTATTTGCTCCGGAAGATCTGCATCTGTTTTTGCCCAGAGCTGATTTTATTGTGATGGCGTTGCCCATCACCCCAGAAACTAAAAACATCATCAACGCACAGTCTTTTCGTTTCATGAAAAAAACCTGTTTTCTGGTCAACATCGGTCGCGGTCAGACTTTGGATGAAGATGCGTTGGTCAATGCATTGAACGAGCGCATAATCGCAGGAGCCTATCTTGATGCCTTTACCCAAGAACCTCTACCTGTTGGGCACCCTCTCTGGACGGCAGAAAACTGTACGATTGTGCCCCATGACAGCCACTCTTCCCCGTATATTGGCGATCGGATGGTGGATATCTTTTGTAAAAACCTGCAGCTATATGTGCGGGGGGAGCCTTTGGAAAACATTTGTGATCCGTATCGAGGATATTAGCTGAATATCTGTCTTGCGTCTTTTCTGCAGCTCTGCTATAATGGATTTAGATACCCCTAGGGGTATATGAGCGTAAAGGAGGCGGATTGGATGAAGGTTCTGATTGTCGGTGGCGTTGCAGGAGGTGCGGGTGCCGCTGCTCGACTGCGCAGGCTGGATGAGAATATGGAGATTCTGCTTATTGAACGAGGGCAGCATATATCTTTTGCAAACTGTGGTCTGCCATACTATATCGGGGAAGTGATCACAGAGAAAGAAAAATTGCTGGTCCAGACGGAAGCAGGCTTTTCAAGAAGATTCAAGGTGGATGTACGGGTCAATCAGGAAGTGACCCGCATCGATCGAGATGCCAAACAGGTTACTGTGATGAATCTGTTAGATGAGAGCGTGTACACAGAATCATATGATAAACTGATTATTGCCACCGGTGCGGCCCCGATTGGCTCGTTTATCCCTGGTGCTAGTCTCCCGACCATTTTCACTTTACGGGATATTCCGGATACTTTCCGCATTAAAGATTATGTGGATGGTAAGAAGCCAAAAGACGCTGTGGTAGTCGGCGGCGGATATATAGGGCTTGAGGTGGCAGAGAATCTAAAGCATCGCGGCATTAATGTGACAATGGTGGAGATGGCAGAACAGCTGGTCAATGTACTGGATAAAGAAATGGCAGCCTTTGTTCACTCTTATCTGCTCTCTTGCGGTGTTGATTTCTATCTCCAGGACGGGGTGCGGGGATTTCAGCAAGATGGGGAAAAGACGCTGGTTCAATTGTCAAGCGGCCGAGAAATCAGGACTGATATGGTTGTGCTGGGCATTGGCGTACGGCCAAAAACGACCATCGCCCAAGAAGCCGGTCTGGCGATGGGGAAAACAGGCGGAATAAAGGTTGATGAGTTTTTACGGACATCTGATCCTGACATCTATGCGGTAGGGGATGTTATTGAGGTAACGGATTATGTGAGTAGGACTCCAGCACTGATTCCGCTTGCCGGTCCTGCCAATAAGCAGGCCCGTATTGTGGCAGACAATGTGGTCGGGAGAAGCAGTACGTACAAAGGGACCCAGGGAACATCCGTTGTCAAAGTGTTCGATATGACAGTTGCTGCGACCGGGAACAATGAAAAGCAGCTGCTGCGCAATCAGATTCCATACTTAAAGTCCTATACTCATTCCGGCTCCCACGCAGGTTATTATCCGGGAGCAACGATGATTTCCTTTAAACTGCTCTTTGCTCCGGATACAGGTAAAGTCCTTGGTGCACAGGCTGTGGGCTTTACCGGGGTTGAGAAGCGGATGGATGTCCTCGCAACTGCGATTCGGGCAGGCCTGACGGTCTTTGATCTTGAGGAACTGGAGCTGGCTTATGCTCCGCCGTTTTCATCAGCAAAGGATCCGGTGAATATGGCCGGCTATGTGGCGGGTAACATTCTCAAAGGGGATCAGGCAGTGATTCACTGGGATGAGCTGGATGCGATTGACCGCACCCAAACCATAATCCTGGATGTTCGGACGCCGGAAGAATTCGCAGAAGGCTGCATTCCGGGTGCAGTCAATATCCCATTGGATGATTTGCGCAGCCGTTTGTCCGAAATACCAGAAGACAAGGATATTGTTGTTTACTGCAAAATTGGCCTGCGTGCCTACCTGGGATGTCGGATCTTGGTGAATAATGGCTTTGATCGTGTCAAAAACCTAAGTGGCGGTTGGACTACCTACTTGCCGGCTATTTCAAACTACTGTGATCTGTACGAAGATGTGACCCGATAACACTGAAAGGGAGGCGATCATTTGAAAGCGATTTTTGCACGGAGAAGCATTCGCAAGTACAAAAGCAAACCGGTAGAAAGGGATAAAGTAGAAAAGCTGCTTGCAGCCGCCATGGCTGCACCTTCAGCTGGTAACGGACAGCCGTGGCATTTTGTGGTTATCGATGAGCGGGATACTTTAAACAGAATCACCGAATTTCATCAGTATTCCCAAATGCTCAAAGAAGCTCCGTTGGCAGTGGTTGTATGTGGTGACACAGGCAACGAAAGATACAGCGGCTTTTGGGTGCAAGATTGTGCGGCTGCGACACAGAACATCCTTTTGGAAGCGTATGAATTGGGATTGGGAACTGTATGGCTGGGGGTATACCCCAACGAGTCACATATTAGCAATATGCGCAACTTATTGAATCTCCCGGAAGAAGTTTTCCCCCTGGCCATTGTGGCAGTAGGCTATCCCGATGAACAAAAAGAGCCAGCGGATCGCTATACATCGGAAAAAGTGCATTGGAATGGATGGTAAACATTAAAAAAATTGCCTGATCAGGGAACAAGTTGCGCTGAATGGCGTCATAAGGTTAGAACGAACGGGTGGTGATCATATGTTATTTCCCAATCGTTTCCTTGTGAAAAACTGCCGAAGGTGCGGCAAAAATGTCCGTATTGATAAGGAAGATCTGAGCCAAAACAAGGAAGCACTTGAAGAAGCATTGAATGCTGAATACTATTGTCCACATTGCGGCGCCTATATTGGCAGAATTGTTGTGGATAAGGATCGAAATCATATGGATATTGCGATGTAAAGCATTAGTGATACGTTTGGCCGGGAGACACAATCCCGGCTTTTTTGTTAGCAGGGAATTGCAGTCAGGTAGCTGAATAATCATAATATCAGGGAAGGGGGAAGTGGCATGAAAGTCTATCAGGTCAAGGATATTACCCGTGCATTGAACCAGATAACCGGCGGGAGACTTTCGGAGAACTGGAATCATGCGTATTCTGGCAAAAATCCTTATATTGTTATGAAATCTTCGGATCTGCCAGGCAAAGCCGTGATGGAAACGCCAGGGCTGGTGTATGGGTATCCGGATAAAAAGCTGGAAAAACTGGCTGTCGTGATGACACTGACAGAGCAAGTCATTGAATTGGCAGCTGAAACAGGAGTAGATGCAATCGTTGCTCATCATCCAGTGGCGGATGCAGCGAGCTCCGGCGGCGTATTGCTGAAAACTTATCTGGACTTATATGGCTTGAGTGTCTTTGAGCTGCATGAAGCTTTCCACGGTCTGCATCCGGGCATGGCCTATATGCACGGGCATAAACCACTTTTGACAGTTACGACCTGTGGGGGTGTGCCTGGACGCATTTATCATATTGGTCAACCCCTCAGCAGTGTTAACACCTTGGGTGATCTGCTGGATCGTATCGATGGATTCATCGGCTGGCAAGATGAAGCACAATTGCTGGAAATGGAAAGGCAGTACCGTGGTACCGAGGCCATTTATGAAACAACCGTGGCTGTGCGCGGACAGATTCTTCTAGGCGATCGTGACAACCAGGTGAATAGGATTCTGCATATATTCCCTCATACTGGATTTTCTGTTACGGACCTCGAACAAATCTGCCGGGATCATCCTGAAATCGATACAGTGCTGGCTTCGGTGAGTAGAGTTCGGGGTGATCATCCTTTGGTGATTCGCAGTGCAGAACTCGGTCTGAAATTTGTATTGGGCAGTTCTCATGCTGTGGAACTGCTTGAAAATGGCGTCCCATTGGGCAAAGCCCTGGCGGAACTATTGCCAGGTGTGGAAGTTGTCCTTTTCCGGGAAAAAGTGTACAGCTATCCACTGCATGAAACGGGGAAAGCGGCTCTCCAATCATATGGCGTAAAAATGTGCAGAGAACACCTGCTCAAAGATGAGCGGCGTGACAATGAAGAAGGAACATGGGAAAAAATCTAGAACGTAGTTACTGCTTATTATGGAAGGGGTGGAATAATGAGTGACAATCGGGAACTGATACCTCTTGAGGATGCAGTTAAAGAAGCAGAGATGGCGAGTCGGCGGATTGGCCTGCTCCATCTGGCTTATGCTCGGACACTGGTAGCAGAACTAGGTGATGAAGCAGGTCGTAACCTTGTCCTTAAAGCGATTGAAGAGTACGGTAAGATGATTGGCGAAAAGACAAAAGCGGAGGTTGAGAAGCAAGGATTGGATGCAACCCCGCAGAATTTTGGCGCCGGTACTGCCAGAGATTTACCGCGCATTGGCATGCATGAAGGAAGAGAAGTACTGGATCGGGACGGAAAACGCACCATCGCTACGCGTGGCTGTGCTCTGGCAAAAGTCTGGCGTGAATATGGCGAAGAAGAGCTAGGCGGACTCTACTGTTATGTAGATCCTGCGAAATATATGTATTATAATCCCGCGTATAAACTGATCCATAAGCGAGCTATGCCCTTTTCCGGCGGTGATATCTGTGAATTCGCCGTGGAGGAAACCACAGCGGAGGAAAGAGACGCTTTTGCTGCCGGCAAAGCAGATTGGACCGAAATTGATGGTGACATTGCGGGCAAATAGGGTGTGAGCAGCATGTTTACCATAGAAAAACAAGGGGATGCGAAAATACCGATTAAAGTCTGGCTGGATAGTCCGAACAAGCTGGAAGCGGAGTGCAGACAGCAGGCGGTTAATTTGGCGAGTCTCCCTTTTGCATACCGGCATATTGCATTGATGCCCGACACGCATACCGGATTCGGTATGCCGATTGGCGGTGTGCTGGCAGCGGACCAAATGGTGGTACCCAACGCAGTTGGGGTAGATATTGGCTGCGGTATCGCATGCATATCAACCAATTGGCATGCAGCGGAATTATCCCCCCCGATGCTAAAGAAACTGGTGGAACAGATTATGGGGAAAATTCCCACCGGGTTTGAACGCCATAAAGAAGCGAGACCATCTGCAACACTGGATGCCTTTGAGAAAACCCTGAGCGGTGTCAAAGGATTAAGGGATGAGATTAATGAAGGCTATTATCAGATTGGCACACTAGGTGGCGGAAACCATTTTATAGAGATGCAACGCGGAGATGATGGATTTCTTTATGTGATGGTTCACTCTGGCAGTCGCAATTTTGGCTATAAAGTTGCCCAGTACTTTAATGGTCTGGCTAAAAAACTGGCAAAGAATAAGTATACTGACGTCCCACCAGCTTTTGACCTTGCCTATCTGCCGGTTGATACAGAGGAAGGGCAAGAGTATCTCTTGTGGATGAATTTGGCGCTGTCGTTTGCCAGAGAGAATCGGGAAACAATGCTTGATACGGTATGCAAAATTTTGAGGGAGCAGTATCGGGGTATCCAATTTGGCGAAAAGATTAATGCACATCACAATTATGCTGCTGAAGAGGATCATTTCGGCAGGAAGGTCTGGGTACATCGCAAAGGGGCAATTCGGACACGGATTGATGAGATGGGAATTATCCCCGGTGCGATGGGCTCGTTCAGCTACATTGTGCGGGGATTAGGAAATCCTGACAGCTTTACGTCATCTCCACACGGTGCCGGACGGCAAATGGGCCGCAAAGAAGCTGTGCGGAAGATACCCATTGAGAGGACCATAGGAGACCTACAGCAAAAAGGAGTTGTCCTTGGGAAAAGAAAGATGAAAGATGTTTCCGAAGAAGCACGGTTTGCCTATAAAGACATTGATTGGGTTTTAGAACAGGCTGCAGATCTTGCAGAACCGGTAAAACAATTGCAGACAATGGCTGTAATCAAAGGGTAGCATTGATTGGAGGACTGTTAATGGCAAAAAAGATTTGTATGCTGCTGCTGATCAGCATTCTTTTTTCAGCAGCAGCTTGTACGGGTCCCGGCACGGCTGTGTTAACAGAAGAACAGGTTCTGAAGCATGCAGAAACATTTATGGATCTTATGAGCGCAGAAGAATACGATCAGGCCAAGGCTTATTTTGATCCAAATCTGAGCCAAGCCCTGACCCGAGAAAAAATGCGGGATAACTGGCAGAAACTGATTTGCCAGTATGGGATTTTTATCCGACTTAAGGATACGGATATTGAAGAACACAGCGATTACTATATTGCCTTTGTAACCTGCATGTTTCTGAAACAAGAAGTGGAAGCCAAGATCATTCTAAACAGAGAAGGACAGATTACGGCCATCTTCTATTCACCGGTGGGGCAAACTCCTGATGTGGCAGAAACTGATTTTAAAGAGTATGAGATTATAATTGATAATGGTGAATTTACCCTGCCGGGTATAGTTACTTTACCCACAGTAGGGAGTAATTTCCCCGGCATCGTTTTTGTCCACAACAGTACAGTCAAAGACCGAGATGGTACATTAGGACCCAACAAAGTATTTCGGGATTTGGCTTGGGAGCTTGCCGCACAAGGGGTTGCGAGTTTACGCTATGACAAACGTTCTCACGTGTATCCGGAATTTTTTATGAATAATTATGAGTATACGGCTCAAGAAGATGTGATTGAGGATGCCCTGGCTGCAGTTGACTTAATGCGTAATTACGAAGGGATAAATCATGATCAGATTGTACTGCTGGGCCACGGGTTGGGGGGCACACTTAGCACCTATGCTGTTACCGTAGACCAAGATATTGATGGACTCATTCTGATGGCAGCCCTGGCTCGCCAGTGGAGGAAGCAATACTTGACCAGTATGAATACTTGCTCACTCTGTCTGATTCGCCATCGAAAGAAGAGGAGGCGTTTTTGGCCGATGCTCGGGGGGCCATTGAGATACTGCAGAGTATTTATCGGGGCGAGAAGGCAAAAATGAAGTCGCTGATTCTTGGTATCCCTATTTCCTATTGGGTGTTTTTGCATAACTTTTCACCTGAAGCCCATTTGCAGTTAAACCCGGACATTCCTGTTTTGGTGCTTCAGGGTGGTAGGGACTACCAGGTTACAGCTGCAGACTATGAGATCTGGCAGGACTTGCTAGAAAACAGAAATGCGGATTTTCATTACTATGGACCACTGAATCATTTTTTTATGCCGGGAGAAGGTGAAGTGACACCGGCAGAATATTTAAGCCCCAATAATGTATGTCAGTTTGTTGTCGATGACATAGCGACATGGGTAAAACAGTTAGCGCAAACGGAGGGGATCTAGCATGGAGTACAGAGTGATGGATAATATTCAGGTGCGCGTATCAGCATTGGGATTTGGCTGTATGCGGCTGCCTGTATTAGGAAGTGATTACGGCAGCATTGATAAACATGAAGCCGAACGAATGCTCCACTATGCCTTGGATCATGGCGTCAATTATGTGGATACAGCATACCCGTATCATAAGGGGAACAGTGAAACATTTGTTGGCGAAGCTCTTGTGGGTCACCGCCAGCGCGTCTTTTTAGCTACGAAGATGCCAACATGGCTGATCCAGTCCGAAGACGACTTTGATAAATATTTGAATGAACAACTGGATAAACTGCAAACAGACTATATTGATTTTTACCTGCTGCACGGTTTGAATAAGAAGCGTTGGCCGGAGCTGTTGCGGTTTAATGTATTTGACTTCTTGAGCAGGGCAGTCAAAGAAGGCAAGATCCGTTTCCCTTCTTTTTCATTCCATGATGATCTGGATACATACAAAACCATCATCGACAGCCATAAGTGGGCCATGAGCCAGATCCAGTTGAATTACATGGATGTGGCGTATCAGGCAGGGGTAGCTGGACTGCGTTATGCAGAAGAACGAAAAGTTCCTATTGTGGTTATGGAACCCTTGCGTGGCGGTAAACTAGTGGATCGTGTGCCGGAAGATATCATGGAGATCTGGCGATCATACGGAGAGCAGCGTTCACCGGTGGAATGGGCATTCAAATGGGTATACGACTTTGCTAATGTCAAATGTGTTCTCAGTGGAATGAATTCCATGGATCAGGTCAAAGAGAATATAGAGATTTTCAATGATGCCCAACCCGGGAAAATGACAGAAGCAGAAATGCAGCTGATCGATCAGGTACGAAACGTGTATAAAAGCCGAATCCGCGTTCAATGCACAGGGTGCGGCTATTGCGAACCTTGTCCGGAAGGGGTAGGCATCCCGGCTGTAATCTCTGCATACAATACAGCCGCCATATACAATCAGGAGGACATAACATCTCAGGAATACAAAATGCTTCTTGATCAGAATAAAGGTGGTGACCGGTGTGTCCGCTGCGGGAAGTGCGTGGAGGCATGTCCGCAAAATATCGATATTCCAGCAGTGATGGAAAAAGCACATCAAAGCTTAAAATAAAGTTTGGCAGCCATTGGCTGCCATTTTTTATTCCAAAGATACCGCCATAGAAACCACACGACCGGAGAATACCAAATCAGTCACAGGGTAAGTTTCAGGAGGGGCAGATTTATGCTCAGCAATCAGGATGGCTTTGCCTTCCTGAAAAACGCATCTGCGTATCAGTAATCGTCCATCGGGAACGGTGAGTGCATATAAATTCCCTGATGTCAGAAGATCTTGGCGCAGATGGATGCGGGCTCCTTCAGGAATCAGTGGTTCCATTGAATTGTCAGCCATTGTGATACCAAGAAGTGTTTTGCTGATTTCATCCAGATAGGATTCTTTGAATTCATTGAGGTCCGTATCTTGCTTGGCTGCCAACCTAGAGAGTAATTTGAGAATCTCTTTTTGAGTTAGAATGCGTTGTACGAGATCCTGGTCGCTAAGGTTGATGAATTCTTCTTCAATAATCTGGGATGTTTTTGCTGGCACCTGCTCTGTGAGGGAGCGGGCTGTCTGACGGAAAAAATCCAGCAGCTGAGTAATAAACTCCTGAATCATGGGTGGAGCTTTTTCGATATAGCCTGCGTAAAGCAGTTCGTCTGCGCTGTGGTTGCACGCTTCAGCGATTGCTCTGTTGACTTCATCGGACGCAGGATTGTAATTTCCCGACTGAAGTTTACTGATGTACGATGGATCAACTTTTACCCCGAGCTCCTTGCATTTCTTGGAAATATCCCGTAGAGTCATGCCGCTTTGCAAGATCATTTTACCTAGCAATTCATGATAGCGCATGGCTGCTCTCCCTTCCAAATGATTGTGGATATTTTCATTGTACCGTTTGATGAATATATTGTCAACAATAAATAAGTGAAATTTCATTCAGCGTTATTGACACGCGATTAAACCTTTACTATAATGACGTTACAGCATGAATCCAATGAGCACCTGACCATAAATCGTTTGTGGAAGGAGGTGAACAAATGGATAAGCAAGAGTACCTTGACTATAATATGAAACTGGTGGAAGAAGCAGCAAAAGATCCGGATATGGAAAGAAAGCTTTCCCGCTATGAAAAAGTCCTCCAGATTGAAGTAACGGATCTTGATGTAAAATGGGTGTTGGATACAACCGGTAAAACACTCAAAGCATATCCCGGTGAAGCAGAAAATCCGGATGACGTTGTATCTTTCGAAAGCACGATCTGGGATCGGATACTCAGTGACCCTGGGAGCACAGATTCTTATGCAACCAGTGCGGCTATGAGCGGACAGATACGAATACAGCGGGATATGTATGCCCATATGCCTTTGCTGGGAATTATGCAGTCATTGGCAAAAGCTCGGGCAAAGCTGTAAATAGTTCTGTTGGGCCTGCGAAGAGCGGGCCTTTTTCATTTTATAGACTTTCTGCAAGGAAGGAATAAGTGAACTAGGGAGCGAAAATACCCTCATAAGTTGCATAATATCAGGAGGTGCCACGATGAAGAAAATTTTGGTTGCAACAGATGGATCCGAAAAATCCAAACACGCTATGGAAGAGGCAGCGGCTCTGGCGAAAGCCTTCGATGCAGAGATCACGGTAGTTTCTGTGTCTCAGGATACTCAATTCTATATTGGCGATCAGACATTCGGTTCCGGGCATATGTTTGTTCTTCAAGAAGATATTGAGAAGGCGGTTAAGCAGATTCTAAAGAGAGCCAGTGAGTTTTTTGCCGAAAAGGGATTGGAAGTGAAGACGGTTCTTGGGAAAGGTTATCCTGCAGATGTGATTTGTGAAACAGCAGATGAAGGCGACTTCGACCTGATTGTGATGGGTAGCAGAGGCTTGGGTAGCATTAAAGGGTTCATTTTGGGCAGCGTCAGCAGCCGAGTTGCGCACCACTGTAAAAAGAATGTGCTGATCGTCAAATAGTACGATAACAAGAAGGAAGGGATTCGTATGATTGGGGCTACCGAGGGATTTTTCATTGGGGACAGTGGGATCTATGCCCGCCTATTTCGCCCCCACGGAAACGCCAAGTGTCCGCTTGTTGTTGTTTTCCACGGTATTCCGGGGAATGAAACCAATTTCGATTTAGCGTATGCCTTGCGAGAAAATGGTTTTGCTGTAATTGTTCCACACTATAACGGTTGTTGGGGCAGCAAAGGAGATTATCGGATCGAAAACATTCCAGATAATGTGGAGCGTGTTTTTGCGGAGGTATTCTCCCCAAGTTTCATTGAAAAGTGGAACATTGATGCGGAGCGTATTGCCGTGGTCGGACACAGTCTGGGCGGTTGGGCAGCGCTGATATCACCTAAGATCAGCAGTAAGATCAGGGGGATTATTGCCCTGGATCCATTGGCAGATTTCAGTGTAGCCCAGGAGTCTTCATTGTTGCCGGTCATGGAGTCTTTCGCAGTGCCATTGCATAATGTGACGCCAGAGCAGCTGCTAACTGGCTGGAAATGGGCGAAAGAGCACTGGAACCCGAAGGATACAGTAAGCTTTCTCAATGACAGATTCTTTATGATTGTATCTGCTTCCGGCGATGATGCCTTCCCCATTGAGCCAGTCTATGGAGTCTTTAAGCACGGTAAGAATTTCGCTCGAAAATCATCTTTTTGGGTGATTGATTCAGACCACTCTTTTGTTTCGCAAAGACCGAGATTGCGTGAAATTGTGATCGATTACCTGAAGGAGAATCTTTAAGATAAAAAAACCCTTCGCTGCACTCTAGATTGAAGAAATGCAGCGAAGGGTTTCTTTTTTTAAAACAGCTTGACTCTTCTCAGAGCTGCGATCAGCGGAATGGCAATAATCGTACCACCTGCTGCCTGAATGACGTTGCCTACCACCGATGCCAGGGGAGCGAAAGTGCTTCCGTAGATGATTACTTCAGCAAAGTAGTATCCAACGATTAGGATTACGCCGCCTGCCACCATGGCGATAATATTCCGTGAGAAATTCTTGCCTCGATTGCCGCCACTCCAGGCGATTGTCCCAACTGCAAATCCCATTAAAGCTTTGATGATAAAAGTATAGGGGGCATAGATAGCATACGGAGAAAGCAGGTCGAAGAGGGACATGCCGATCGCACCTGCAGCGGCCCCGTATTTCCAGCCAAAGACGATGGCTGCCATAAAAATCATGCTGTCACCGAGATGAATTACGCCACCTACACCATTGGGGATATGCAGGGCCATTGTTGCGACAAAAACCAGAGCAGTCAGTAGACCGGTCAGAACCAGACTGCGCAGATGCGGAGAGGTAGTTGGAGATCCATTACCGGGTTTATTCATTGTTTTCTCCTTTCTCATAAAACCGCCGATCATTCTTAATCTTGTTCTAATGCTTCAGCAAAGCAGCTGGCAAGCGATCGAAGCGGTTTGTAGCCAAAGTCCGCTAAGGATCGATCAAGGGCACGAAACATGCGGAATATGTGTGATTCCCGTGCATTTTCACCCATGTGACCAATTCGCCATAGTTGGCCGCCCATTGGGCCGAAAGTACCAGCTATCAAAACACCGTACCGTTGCCATAGATGGGTTCTAAATTCATCGTCCGGCAAATCTTGTGGCTTGAAAAAAGCAGTGACCGTATCCGATTCAGCCCCCGGTGCGGGATATAACGAAAAACCTGCCATTGTAAGTGCTTTGCGAGTGCTTTCTGCGATGTAGTGATGGCGTTTGAAAAGTTGGTCACCTTCTGCCAGGGCCAAGTCGACAGCAGCATCCAGTGCATGCAGATCAGACACGGATTGTGTATAGGGAAACTCCCTTTGCTCCAGCCACATGGACTTCCAGACACTTAGGTTCATGTAGTATCCCGGGACAGGTATTTTTCGGTTCCGAAGTTTCTCCCATGCAGCAGGGCTGATGGATAGAATCGAGAGTCCAGGCGTTGCAGAGAGGCATTTCTGGGATGCTGCAAGTACGATATCCAGTTGCCAGGTATCTGTTAAAACAGGTGTTCCAGCTAAGGATGAAACAGCATCGATGATGGTAAGAATTCCATGCTGATTCAGAACAGGACCAATTTGGTCGAGCGGGTTGAGCAAACCTGTTGGGGTTTCACAGTGAACCAGGGTAGCAACACGAATGTCCGGATTTTGCTGCAGACATTCTTCAACGTCGGAAGCAGTGAATGGAGTGCTGTGTTCTTTGCTGAGAATTACAGGGGATCCACCGTAGGATCTGACCAGATCGATAAAGCCATTTCCAAACACACCATTATCCAGACATAATACTTTGTCTCCGGGCTCAACGAAAGAAATGACCGCTGCCTCCAAGGCCAGCATCCCTTCGCCGCTCATAATGAGCACAGAGTTTTTAGTTTGGAATATCATCTGCAATTTTGTGCAAAGAGCATCGTAAAAAGTGAAGAAATCGGGGTCAATATCCGGGTTAACCATCGCTGCGGCAGCAGCGGATCGTACTCTTTCTGCGATCATGGTAGGTCCCGGTGTCATGAGAAGTTTACTATCCAAATCATCTCCACCTCCTCGTAAATAAAATACACCCCATTTTCTAGATCGGGGTGTGCCAAAGAATAACAGAATCTTTCCCACAAAGGGGATTCCTGTTACCTCCTCCCATTCAGACTCTACTGACGGCTCCGGATTCTAACCGGATCAACTGCTGGGGCTGATGGGCTTGTCCTCTTATTATGAGGCATCACCACCGATTGGGCTTTGAAGCAGAACTTCTCCCGACCACGAAGGTTTAAATATTTATTTTTACAATCTAACAATAGCACAGAAAAATTTATTCTGTCAATAGAATTAATTTCGTTGGTACTAAAATGGACTGGGTTAAGCGAAACATTTGTGGAATCTGCATATCTTGATCCGAATATTTGAAAAAACATATTGACTTGAAAGATAAGCGTTTGCTAATATGTAAAAAGAGGGGTATCAGCTGAAGATTCTGTCAATAGCATTTATTATCTCTGCTTTTTAAAGCAAATAGTGCTAGTTTTGGGCAGAAAGATACGGAAAATTCAAATATATTGAGTTTTTTTGCGTAAGATGGGAAGGAATCAGGTTCTAGGTAGCGAATACAAATTTATTAGTGTTGTGCGCAACAACCGGTGATCTTCATTGGCGTCCGATGAATGGATCACTCCCGTACCTGCAGAAGGTAGCGAGGATGAGGATTATGTTGCCGGGTGGGCGTGCGTGCAAATATTCAGCAGACATAAAATAAAAAGGGAGTGAGCAGATGGATAGGGATAAGGAAATTACCACGATTGTTCTGTCGAGAATTGAGTCGACACCGTTCCTGGAAGGCTCGAAGATCCATGTTGAAACAAAAGAAGGCGTTGTGTATCTAACCGGCACAGTATTGGATGAGCGTCAGAAAGAAGAAGCAGCCAAGATTACTGCTCTGTGCGACGAAGAAATTTGCAATGTCGTAAATAATCTGGTTGTCAAAGAGCCACAGTTTGACAGTCTGATGGAAATCCAGGTAGCATCTTCTCATAATGTTAAATTAATCCCGGCAATGAAAGAAGCGTTGCTGCAGCATCCTTCGCTGGATGTATCCGGTATTACCATCGGTGGCGTAAAAGGCAGAAAAGGCATCTTCCGTCTGACTGGAACTGTTCCTACTGAAGAAGAAATGAAAATCGCCGAAGAACTTCTTAACCCGATTCCCGGTGTTGGTTATGTAATCAATGAAATGGAAGTTGGCGAAATGAAAGAGCCGGGCAATGTGGCTCCCTCCATGGAAGTTAAGCGGGATGTAAAAGCTTGCGAAAGCTTGATGGAGAAATATGTTGTAAGCAGTAAAAATGCTCTCATCATTGGTGACATCAAAGAAGCACTTCTTAAGCACCCGGTGTTGGATGCAACCAACGTCAGCGTGAAAGTTGCTGAAGGTTGCGAGACCGGTATTTACCTGCTTGAAGGTACAGTCCCCAATGAGCAGCATAAGAAGATTGCATATGAGACAGCAAAATCTGTCAGAGGCGTTCAGTACATCGAAAACCATCTGAGCATCATGTAATAAAGCCGGACGGGGCTCTTGCCCCGTCTTTTTTTTATCCTCCTTGACAAGGAATAACGACTCTCATAGAATGAAGTGAGACAAGGAGGATCCATATGAACCCCAGAAACATAAATGAGGCACCAGACGTTTCAGAAACAACCACATCCTATCGTTGGTTGATATTTTTTGTCGTTGCAATTGCCTATCTTTTCGTTTTCTTTCATCGTCTTTCGACGGCGGTAATGGCTCAGGATTTGATCGATGCATTCCAAATCAATGCGTCAGCCTTGGGAATATTGGGATCAGCATACTTTTATCCCTATGCTCTTATGCAGATTCCAGCAGGAATCCTAGCAGATACTTTTGGCCCCCGCAGGCTGATTGCAATCTCTTCACTCATTGCTGGCATTGGCGCTATCCTATTTGGCTTTGCACCGACCTACGAGCTTGCTGTAGCTGCCCGGTTTATTATCGGTCTAGGACTTTCATGCATCTACGTGCCCATTCTTAAGCTCTTGGCTGTCTGGTTTCGGAGCAATGAGTATGCAACCGTCTTTGGTTTGTTATTGGCCATCGGCAATGCAGGCGCACTTTTGGCAGCAACGCCTTTGGCAGTTTTAATCTTGCAGTTTGGCTGGCGGCCAATCATTCAGTACATCGGGGTTATAACGATCATCATCGGCGCCATGGTGTGGCGCATCGTCCGGGACGCACCCCATGATGCAGCAAGAGCTGATTTTCTTTCAAGGAATCATGTAAAAGGAAATCCCTGGGACGGGATTAAGGTCGTATTGACCGCCGGACAGTTCTGGCCTCTTACGATCCGTGGTATTGCTTTTTATGGTGTACTGATGGCTTTTCAGAGTCTGTGGGGCGGCCCGTATCTAAGACAGATTGTTGGAGCAGATTCTGTTACTGCTGGCAATTTACTGATGATGATCTCACTTGGCACCATTGTTGCTTCGCCTACCAGTGGGATTTTGTCCGATCGTGTCCTGAAATCGCGTAAGGGGATTACTATCTTATCCATGGTTTTGACGACACTCTGCTGGATGCCCATTGCCATTGTCCCTGAGCAGATGACTACGGGAATGCTTTATATTCTTTTTCTTATTTTTGGCTTTGTAGGGGGTTTGGGTGCAGCGGCAATGGCGCAATTAAAGGAGGCTTTTCCCGTCTTCCTGGCTGGAACGGTCAATGGAACTTATAATGGAATTGTAATGCTCAGCGGGGCCCTCTATCAGGTGGGCCTGGGGTTTGTCATCAACCTGTACCCAATGACAGGCGAAGGTGCTTATCCATCCGCTGCGTATGCAGCTGGTTTCCGCTTTTTGCTTCTTAGTCTGATGATCGGCACTGTGGCCATGTTTTTCACACGAGAGAAGGGAATTGGGGCAGAATAATAGGGTTCGATCGATTAGGATTTAGAAGTCATGTTAAGAGGGGTGGTAATGATGCGCAGAATCCGCTATATGGTATCGGTATGTATTTTAGTGTTGATGTTTGCAGTTATGCTGACAGGTTGCAACAGTGACAATGAAATGCAGGCCAAAAATGATGAACTCAAAGCAATCTTGCCGAATGAAGTTGGCTTTGTCTGGATGTATGAAGGTTTTGCAGAATACTTCCATGCTATGGAAATTGAGTCCATTGCCAGCGAAGGTTCTGGCTATCGTTACACAATCAGAGGCAATGTGGCGGACATGTCCGGTGGAGCGTCGGAACAGGATTTTCGTCTTACAGTGGAGTATGTGATCCAAGACGGTGTGCTCGTACAGTACAAAGAAGAAGCTATGATGATGGATTCCATATTTGATGAGCTGGAACTGATTCGCCACCCATTAGTGAAAGGGACAGCTTGGCAGCAAATTCAAACCGACAGGGATGGAACTGTAAGGACACTTTCCTGCACCATTGATGATGTGGCATCTGTAGCCGGGCGAACAGTATTTATGATCACCTATCAGGATGAAGGCAGCGAATACTATGAGAAAAGAGAACTGCGCAGTGGCATTGGCGTTTACCGTGTTGAGACCCTTTGGATGACAGATGACGGGAACTTTCCTTTGGAATATAATTTGTACAGGAGCTTGGGCCCGGGAGAGAACACCTGATAAGGTCAAGCTGCTTCTTCGGTGAAGAAGCGAGAATGATGACGGCATGTTTGCAGAAATATAAAATGGCCAGGGAAATAAGCTACTTTGTATTGACACTGGTGGTTACCTATGTTACGATTTTAAAAAAGCCGGAAGTCCTTTAATTCAGTCCTGTGAGGCTGCAAAGGTGAATGCTGTACCAGTGGAATTTACCTGCTTGCCTTGCGAGCAGGTTTTTGTTTGCCACAGGTGCAGCTAAAGGATGGTCCAGCGCATTCAGGAGGGGTAAAATGAATCAGACAGATCGAATCTCTATCAGAAGCGTTGTCTTGTCTTTGCAACACGTCTTTGCCATGTTTGGTGCAACAGTTCTTGTGCCGTTCTTGACGGGCTTGAACCCATCTGTGGCTTTGTTTACTGCCGGTGTAGGGACACTTATCTTCCATCTGATTACTGGACGCAAGGTGCCGGTATTTTTAGGAAGCTCCTTTGCCTTCATCAGTGTGATTCTGATCGTAAAAGAAACCTTTGGGCTTGAGTATGCAACGGGGGCTATGGTCGCTGTCGGCGGAGTCTACATGGCGATGGCGGTACTGATCCGCCTTGTGGGTGTGGAAAAAATTCGGCGGTTTTTCCCACCGATTGTCACAGGGCCCATCATCATAATTATTGGTCTGATTCTGGCACCGGTGGCTATTGATATGGCAGCAGGCAACTGGCCGTTGGCGATTATCACTATAGCAGCTGTGATTCTCTCCAGCATGCTGGGCAAAGGGTTTTTGAAAATGATTCCGATTCTTATCGGAATCGCAGTTGGATACGGAGCATCCCTGGCAATGGGTATCGTTGACTTTGGCGCTATCCAAAGTGCTGGGGTTCTCGTTATGCCTCCTTTTATGGCGCCGAAGTTTTCACTGGATGCAATGGGGATCATTGTGCCGGTTGCGATCGTGACGATTATGGAGCACATAGGCGACATCACCACCAACGGAGCAGTTGTAGGAAAGGATTTTTTCAAAGATCCTGGGCTACATAGAACACTGGTTGGCGATGGGATTGCAACTGCATTGGCAGGGGTACTGGGCGGACCGGCAAATACAACGTATGGAGAAAACACAGGAGTGCTGGCTATCACAAAAAATTACAATCCTGCGATCATTCAGGGAGCTGCACTGATTGCTATTGCACTTAGTTTTTTGGGGAAATTGGGTGCGTTCTTACAGACTATACCAGTCCCGGTTATGGGGGGCATCAGTTTTGTCCTGTTTGGTATGATCGCCAGTATCGGAGTAAAGACGCTGGTAGACAGCAATACGGACCTTTCAGATATTCGAAATTCCAGCGTTGTATTTGTCACATTGATACTCGGGATTGCTTCCCTAAAGGGAGACGCAAACCCTGCTGTTATTCAGCTTAGCGAGTATGCCAGTCTTTCCGGGTTAAGCTTAGCAGCTGTAACAGGGATACTGCTAAACCTGATTTTGGAAGTCTTGTCTCCCAGCAAAGCCCAAGAATTGGCGAAGAGCTCGGCTCTTCGATCTGAAAGCGGGACTTTATCTACCGAATCACTATCGTCACAATAGCTTTGCATCAGCCATGGCACTGCCGCTTTTTGCGACAGTGCCTTTGTTTTTGCAGCATTATTACCGATCTCAACTTGCAGCAGCTAACAGATGCAGGTATCCAAAGGGTATGATGGAGGGGATGAGGGGATAATGCAGAATTGAACAAAGAAAGGAGGGGACCACGATGAAGATTGCCCTCATTTCCCTAAATGCAAAATACATACACACAAACCTGGCCATCCGTTGTTTAGCCGAAAGTGTCCGCTCAGAGCATGATGTGGACGTTTTTGACTTTACAATTCATGATCTGGTCTTCACCGTTGCTAAGTGCATCAGAAAAACTCAACCTGATGTCATCGGGCTGAGTACATACATCTGGAATCGAACAGAGACCTTTCGCCTGGCCAAAGTACTGAAAAAGGTCATGCCAGAAGCATTCTTACTTGTAGGTGGTCCCGAGGTAGGAGCACACCCTGAAGCCATCATGTCAGAAATTCAGGAAATCGATGGAATTATTGTCGGTGAAGGAGAAATCCCTTTTTCTCTGCTGCTTAAGAAGCTATCATGTGCTGATGGAATAGCTGAAGTGCCAAATCTCATTTGGAGAAACAGTTCACATATCCAGCGTAATCCATCCATGCCTCCACCGACTTGCCTGGATTACAGTCCATTCCCATACAAGGAAGAAAACTGGGACCGTAACCGGATCTACTACTATGAAAGCAGCAGAGGTTGCCCCTTTGCCTGTTCTTTCTGCTTGTCTTCGTTGGATCAGTCTGTACGTTCATTAAGCTGGGACAGAGTGCAACAGGATTTGGCAGCACTGCTAAAAGCCGAAGCACGCATCGTAAAATTTGTCGACCGAACCTTCAATTGGGATAAGAAACGAGCGATGATGATTTGGCAGTACCTGACAGACCACTACAATGAGTCCATGATCTTTCACTTTGAGATTGGGGCAGATCTTTTGGATGCTGAAAGCATTCGTTATCTCACCTCAGTACCGTCTGGGTATTTTCAGTTTGAGATTGGCGTGCAGTCGACAAACCTCGCGACATTGCAGGCAATTGACCGTAAAGCCGATCTGGACCGCATATTTCATAATGTCAGGATGCTGAAGGAAGCAGGGAATATACATCTTCATCTGGATCTGATCGTCGGTTTACCTCATGAAGATCTGGCTTCATTGCGGAAATCATTCAATCGTGTTTACGCTGCTGGTGCGAACATGCTCCAAATTGGATTTCTCAAAGTGCTGCCGGGTACGCCAATCCATGGGCGTGCCGCTTTTGGAGACTATGTGTTCATGCCTGACCCACCATATCAAGTACTCTCAAATCGATGGCTTACTTTCACAGAGATTGGAGAAATGATTGATTTCGAGGAGATATTCGATATATACAGCAACAGCGGGCGATTCATATACTCCCTTTCTTTTTTGGAGAATGAAACAGAAGACGCTTTTTCTTTGTTTCGCAAGCTTACTGAATTTTGGCAGTCGCTTGGCTTGGCTGTGCGAGGGACAGGGTTGCAGATGCATTATGCAGTATTGGACCATTTTGCGCAGGCTGAGTACAGCTCGTCTTATGAGCGGTTCAGCGAGACATTGAAGTTCGATTACTGCCGCATAGGTAAACCGAACTATCTCCCCGAATGGTTTCCTGAGACAGAAACGATCAGCGGCAAATCGAAGCAGAAACTCTTAGAAACACTGACAGTACAGATGCTTCCTCATCTGGCTGAAGAATCTTCTGGGATGCTCCGTAAAAATACTGAATTTGTCTATTTCAGCTATGACTGCATTAGGCAGCGATCCGAGAAGACGCTGTATCTGTTCGATTATTCCCGGAGGGATCTGGGTGGCCAGGCCACCTGGATGATCGTGGACCCTCAACTCATCCTAGATGTCCTGGATATCCAACTCGACAAGGGGGAATGACAATTGCAGGTATTGCACTGGAATTTTTCGGAGAAATTTGACAACTACCTCGCCTGGTATCGTACCGCATCACGCCATGAAGTCGATTTTTTCTACACCGAAAGCCATCCGAATCCGGCGATCCATTCCCGACAGGCTATGGTTGAAATTAGCAGAAAACGGGCGCATGTCTTTATCAATCGCAGCATTAATAGGGATCTCGCTGAAGAAAATGCTGCCCACGAACTAACCCATATTGCCCTCGTGAATCTTGGGTACTGTTATCCAGTTGTAAAGGGAATGACGGGTGGTCCCTGGCAGCAGCTCGCCAATGCGCTGCTGACCTGGACAGCCGATGTAGTAATTGACAGGAAATTGGAAGACTTCGGTTATACTAACCATGAATACAAGCAAATGGTTTGGGAGAATACGGTTGAGCATTTGAAACTGTATCCGAGAGAAAGTGAACCCGGCCCAGAAGCGATCTTCAATGCTTTAGGATATTTTTACTGTCACCATAGTGTCAATGCAGCCCAATGGCATGAAATGCAGGCCATCTACCAGGAAGTAGATCCGCCGGTGTATCATTTGGGTGAAAGAATTATTGCCCTCGGAGATCTGCACGACTTTCATGCTGTCGAGGGATACTGTGAATTTCTGAGCGCATTGAGCGATGAGCTGGGATTAGCCGATAAGATCGCCATCCATCAGGGATAGATCCATCAGAAGAGACTGATGCGATCTATAACGGAGATAGAAGGATATTGGCGGGGAAATGAGAATTTAGAGATGAATATGGAACGGGAGGTGAATCCGATGGATCGACAAAAGGTTATGCTTACACAAATGACGACCAGCTCCGGATGAGCAGCAAAACTGGATCCCGGGATCCTTGCGCAGGTACTGCGTAAACTACCAAAGAATACGGATGAGCGAGTATTAGTGGGCATCGATACATTGGACGATGCTGCCGTTATCCTCATGGATGATCGGCGTGCTTTGATTCAGACTGTCGACTTTTTCACACCTGTGGTGGATGACCCCTATATGTTTGGGCAGATTGCAGCAGCCAATGCCCTGAGTGATATCTATGCAATGGGGGGGGTTCCCTTTTGTGCGATGAATATCATCGGTTTTCCTTCTTGTCTGGAACTTTGGGTTTTGGAGGAAATTCTGCGTGGCGGCAGTGATAAAGTACAGGAGGCTGAAACCCTTCTTGTTGGCGGGCATTCTATTGAAACCCAAGAGCCGATCTATGGATTGAGTGTAACAGGCATCATGGATAGAACTCGGATTATACCCAACGCCGGGGCAAAACCTGGGAATGTGCTGGTTCTGACAAAACCACTGGGAACCGGTATTATGGCAACGGCAGCAAAGGGAGGTTTGTTAACCTCTGCAGAAAAGTCGAAACTGGCGATTTTGATGGCAGAGTTGAATAAAGTAGCCTCAGAGGCAATGTCTGCTGCTGGGGCAACCGGCTGCACAGATATCACGGGGTTTGGTTTGATCGGCCATGCATCCGAGCTGGCTGCAGCCAGTGGGGTATCCATTCATTTTGATAGTGCAACGATTCCTTTGATCCCCGGGGTATTGGAGTATGCCGGGATGGGGATGGTGCCGGCGGGTGCATATCGAAATCGTAAGCATGCTGGGGGGCATCTGGAGAAGGTTGCAGAGATTGATGAAGCTATGGAGGACGTCTTGTTTGATCCTCAGACATCGGGCGGTCTACTGATTGCCTTGCCCGAGGATAAGCTGGCCATCTTCAATGAGCGAATGGCCGCAGTAAAGGCCCCACCGCCAAAAATCATTGGCCATACTGAGGAACGCAATCCAGGAAAGATCTATCTGTACTGATGGAAGGATGGTGTAGATGAATATAGTTGAAGTGAATGCAAAAGGGTTGGCCTGTCCCGAGCCGGTCATCCGCACAAAACGGGCCCTGGATGAATTGGCAGAAGGTACTGTTATCACCATTGTGGATAACGATATCGCCCGGGATAATGTCTTAAAATTGGCAAAAAGCAAAGGATTTTCCGCTCACTTTTCAGTTGTTGACGGGGGTTATGCCATCGTTATCGAAAAAGGACTGGTTGTTCCCCAAGAAGAGGCTCTGTTTGACACCCATGATTTGGTGATTATGATCAATACCGCCCATCTCGGCAGTGGAGACGATAAGCTAGGTGCATTGCTCATGAAGAACTTTCTTTATGCGTTAAGTGAAACCAGCCCGCTTCCGAAGAGGATATTTTTTCTGAACAGTGGTGTAAGGCTCACAGTGGAAGGCAGTGAATGCGTTGATTCGATTCGCAAACTAGCCGATCAAGGCGTGGCTATCGAGTCATGTGGTATCTGCCTGGATTATTATCATCTGAAAGAGGCACTGGCGGTGGGCTCAATTACCAACATGTACAATGTCGTTGAGACTGTAAGTCAGGCAGAGCGTGTACTGACTTTGGGTTAGTATCGGTTTATACAATAGCGAACGGAGGTATGTTGCGTGCAGTTTGCAGAAACGATTTTTTATAATGGTAAGATCTATACAATGGACAAAGCACAGCCGGTATGTACAGCCGTTGCTGTGCGGGACGGGAAAACGGTTGCTGTGGGAAGCGATGAGGATGTAAAAGGGTGGCAAGGAGATTACACGCGCATGGTCGATCTTGCTGGACAGATGATGCTGCCGGGTTTTCATGACAGTCATCTACACTTTATCGGCTATGGCCTGACATTGCAGATGGTGCCCCTGGCAGGAGTAGATTCCATTGCAGAGGTGCAGGCAAGGGTGGCAAAAGCGGCAGAATCAACACCGCCTGGAGAATGGATTGTTGGGTCTGGATGGGATCATAATCTTTTCCGGGAAAAGCGTTATCTTCATCGCCATGATTTGGATCTGGCCGCTCCTCAGCATCCGGTCATGTTGACACGGGTATGCGGTCATCTTCAGGCTGTGAACTCTCAGGCGCTTTCTATGGCTGGGATCGATGTGAATACCCAAAATCCATCCGGAGGCCAGATTGATCGCGATGATCAGGGTCTGGCAACAGGTATTCTGCGGGAGACGGCCACCCGCCTGGTGATGGCAGCTATACCCTCCCCTTCTTACGAGCGGTTGGAAAAAGCCCTGGAGCTGGCGGTAGCTAAAGCCCATTCCTGCGGTCTGACATCTGTGACTACCGATGATATACGGGCTGACCGCGTCACAGTCCTGGATGATAATCTGAAACTGTACCATGAAATGTGGCAAAAGGGGGAGGCCCCGATTCGAGTTACTCTGGAAATTCGCGATCTTGTGATTGATGAATTTCTAGCGAGAGGTTTTGTAACAGGAACTGGAGACGATCGCGTTAAGATCGGCAATCTTAAAGTCTTTCAAGATGGAGCATTGGGTGCCCGAACGGCTTATTTGCGAGAACCATACCAAAATGATACCGGGCGGGGTATTCCCATCCACGATCAGGCTAGTCTCGATGAGCGCGTCATGCGCGGTCATAATGCCGGTCTGCAGGTTGCCATCCATGCCATTGGAGATGCCGCAATCGATTCTTGCCTGGATGCGTTTGAAAGAGCTCAGATAAGTACCCCGCGTCCTGATCCGAGGCATCGCATCATACACTACTGTCTAGTAGATGAAGGGATACTGGAACGTACACGGGATCTGGGGGTGGTAGCCGATATTCAAACCACATTTGTGCCTCTCAATGGGCAGTGGGCTGATGATATCATGGGTTTGGAACGAGCGCGGCGAACTTATCCCTGGAAAACCATTTTGACAGCAGGGATTCCATGTGCAGGCAGCTCGGATTGTCCAATCACACCCCTTGAACCGCTTCTGGGCATCTGGGCAGCAGTAACACGCCACGGCTATTATAACAATGAGAGTGCCATCTATTATCCCGAAGAGTGTCTGACAGTACAGCAAGCTCTGGAGCTGTACACAATCGGAGCAGCATACGCCGATTTTGATGAAAACAAGAAGGGCACTATTGCCGAGGGAAAACTTGCAGATTATGTTGTGCTTGCAGAGGATCTGTTCGTGATAGACCCGGATACCATCAAGGATGTGCAAGTTGTCATGACAGTTGTTGACGGGCAAATCGTATATGGAAAGAACGAAAGGGGTTGATAAAATGCATGAGGCTGATCTGATTCTGATCAACGGGCAAGTGATTACCATGGACAATCATTTCCCTTACGCAGAAGGTGTAGCCATTTCCGGCAATCGTATTGTTGGCGTGGGTGATTCCGTCCGGATGGCCGAGTTTCGGGGAAAAGAAACCCAGGTCATTGACTTGGCAGGGAAAACCGTTTTGCCAGGTTTTAATGACAGTCATCTTCATATGCTCGGGTTCGGTTTAGGATTGTTGAACGTTCGGCTGCAGGGAGCAGCATCCATTCAAGAGATGGTAAAGCGGGTGGAGGATAAAGCAGTATCCACTCCCAAAGGCGAATGGATTACCGGAGCAGGTTGGGATCAGAATCTCTACAGTGAAAAGCGCTACCCCAACCGGTATGATCTGGATCAAGTCGCGCCACTCCATCCAGTAGCTTTACGACATGTTAGCGGGCACGCAGTTCTCGTTAACTCCATGGCGCTTGAACTGGCAGGGATTAATGGGGACACCATAGCTCCAGAAGGAGGTCATGTTGATCTGGATGCAGAGGGCAATCCGACGGGGGTACTGCGGGAAACGGCCGCGAGTCTTGTTTCCCACTTCTATTACCCTGTGTCGAGAGATGTAGCAAAACAGGCGCTGAAACTGGCCATGGAAAAAGCGGTGAGTGAAGGCCTGACTTCTGTGAGTGACAACAGCACTGCTGGTGTGGCTGGGGGGTTTCCGGTTTATTTTGAAATTCTGAATGAGCTTTGGAACGAAGGCGCTCCATGTGTGCGTTCTGCTCAATACATATCGGATGGAGAGATTGATCTGGTCGTTCAGGCTGGGTGGAAAAGCGGCGATGGCAATGACCAGGTGAAGGTCGGCGGAATCAAATTTTTCTGCGACGGGTCTTTCATGGCGCAAACTGCTGCGATGCGGGAGTCTTTTACCGACGACCCGGGGAATACCGGACTGTTTATGCAAAGTCAAGATGTCTTAAAGCGCGAGGTATTAAAGGCACATCGGAATGGACTGCAGGTAGCTATCCATGCCATTGGGGATGCTGGGATCGATAAAGCACTGGATGCCATTGAAAATGCATTGACACTGATGCCCAAAGAAAATCATCGGCATCGAATTGTTCATTTCGAAATTCTCACCGAAGATATTCTGGATAGGGCAAAACGCTTGGGAATAGTAGCAGACATTCAGCCTAAATTCGTATCAAGTCAGGGTGGCTGGGTTGAGAGTCGGGTCGGTAAAGAAAGAGCCCGCCTCACCTTCCCGTGGAAAACGGTTTTGGCAAAAGGAATACCATGTGGTGGCAGCTCAGATTGCCCTGTGGAGCCATTGGAGCCTTTGTGGGGGATTCATGCTGCTGTAAACCGGCAGGTAGACAGCATCCCGGGAATGAAGTTTATGCCGGAGGAGGCATTGTCTGTAGCCGATGCGTTGGCGTTGTTTACCCGGGGCAGCGCTTATACGACTTTTGAAGAGAACGAGAAAGGCATGATCCAGGTTGGAATGATGGCAGATCTAGTGATTCTTGGTGAGAATCCACTGAAGAGTGAGCCAGAAAACATCCGCAACATTCCTGTGGAGATGACCATTGTGGATGGGGTTTTAGTGCATCGTAGAGGATAATATTTCCTGCAGGACGGAAAAAACTGCAGTTTTTCTTTGAAATGTTTAAAAATTAAGAAAATACTTGCATTTGCATACGCTGCGGATTATAATAAAAACACACGGCTGCAGGGTCTTCAGCCGCATGAAAAACACCTGCCGCAGCAGGAGTACAGACTTCTTGGTTGGCCGCGCATGAGGATCTGGTCTGTTACTGATCAACAAATCCTTTCTTAGGGAGTGACTTACCTCCTTATCATGGTGAGGCTGTTTGGAAGGCTTTGCGGTAAGCTGTGTAATACTCTTTAAGGGGGATTTGCCAGGATGTCATTCGAGGATAAAACACTGACATGCAAAGATTGTGGTTGCGAATTCGTTTTCTCTGCCAGCGAGCAGGAATTTTATCAAGAAAAGGGCTTTGTAAACGAACCAGGACGTTGCCGTTCTTGTCGCGCTGCTAAGAAAAGCCAGAGCGGTGGCGAAAGAGGACCACGGGAAATGCACAATGTAATCTGTGCTTCTTGTGGTGTTTCCACACAGGTTCCATTCAAACCCAGAAATGAAAAGCCCGTTTATTGCCAAGACTGCTTTGACAAGATGAGAAGCTAGTCTAAACCCAATGAAAGATCAGGAGCACTCAGCAGGCTCTGCCTGCCGGGTGCTCTTTCATTGTACTCACATAAATATGCAGGTGGTGTGGTTTGTTAGAATGCTGCGATGAAAGAAATGACAACGACAGGGGAATCTCCTACCTGAATGTTCGGATAATATCATCCAGAAGACAATCTGCCGTTATTCATCAAGTGTTGTAATATATGTTATCAACAGACTTATCCACATTATCCACAGAGACTTGTCCACATCATGGTCTTTCGTTATCAGGATTCCATTATCATCCATATCGATGAAACACAGTATTTATAAGGTTTCGCACGATTTTGCATGTCGAAAAAAAGTTGACAGTCTATTCTAACTATGATAAAGTGACTATGAGAGTTGGGATTCTTCTCAGCCAGAAAAGATTAGGAGGAATGATCATGTTAGGTAGAGTCAAATGGTTTAATCCTGAGAAGGGCTATGGCTTCATTGAAAGAGATGATGGTGGCGACGTTTTCGTCCACTTCTCAGCGATTCAGTCTGAAGGTTTTAAAACACTCAATGAAGGTGACCAGGTTGAATTTGAAGTCGTTGAAGGACAGCGGGGCCCACAGGCTGCCAATGTCGTTAAAGTATAAACGAATCAACACAACCCAAGATTCACCAACCCCGGTGATGCAGGCCGGGGTTCTTTTATGGGATTCTGTTGTTGTTTAACTTCTTTGAACAGGAATTTTCGCTTTATTGGGGAATATATTCTATAGATAATACAGGTCACCGCACAGCAGTAGCATCAGAACATGAAAGGAGTTGGATGCCGTGGAAGTGATCGTACGCAGCCGCAACATCGAGGTGTCAGAGGGACTGAGGGAACATGTGGAAAAGAAGATCAGCAAGCTCGAGAAGTTTTTTGACCAAGTACAAGAAGCACAGGTTACACTTAGTGTTGAGAAGGAAAGACATATCGTTGAAGTAACCGTGCCTGTCAATGGCATGATCCTGCGGGGTCAGGAAGAATCCAGTGACATGTATGCTTCAGTGGATATGGTTGTTGATAAACTGGAAAAACAGATTGACAAGTATAAGACTAGACTTTTCAAACGGTTTCGCGGTAATGGAGCCAAAGGCAAACCTGTGATTGAAACTGCACCGATCGTCGAAGAGGCTGACGAAGGTCGTGTTGTGAAGGTAAAACGTTTTATTGTTAAACCCATGGTTGTTGATGAGGCCATTTTGCAAATGAACTTGATCGGACATGATTTCTTTGTATTCTTCAACTCAGATTCAGAAGACGTCAATGTTGTTTACAAAAGAAAAGACGGCAACTATGGCTTGATTGAACCTCAGTATCGTTAGAAATCAGAACCGAGGCTGCTGATTATCAGCAGTCTTTTTTTTGCATAGATTGGGCTAAGATAGCGGCGAATGATAAAATTAGTAAGAATCTTTTGGATAATTCGTTTAATAGTGTTCACTTTTTTACGGAAGTGTGCTATATTGCTGTATATTTATGAGGCACTGCAGGAGGTTTGGCGATGGATGCGAAAATTGGGGCTGTCATATTTGAGGGGGGCATCGATTCCAGTTCGCTTGATCATGAACTGCGTGCAATCCGAAAAGTCCTTACCCTGGAACTGCTGACCAAATGCAGAAAGAATGAACTGATTTCGAAGATTATCCTCGTAACCGATCATGAGGATCTGATCAATCAGGCCGCAGGATTGTATACAGACGTTTATCAGACAGAACACGTGGAATTTTTTCACTATGGCAGAACGCTGCTGACAGTTTGTGAACGTTATGATATCGATAAAGTGCTCACATTCAGCGGAGCCAGCGCACCGCTCATGACGTCTGGAGAGTTCGATCAACTTGTGTGTTTACTGAATGAGAGTGATAATACGGTCATTGCCAATAATCCACAGTCTGCTGATATTATTGCCATTGCACCGGCGAGTACTTTGCAGAAAATTCTTTTGCCAGCCATTGATAATCCTCTGCCCTGGATTCTGAAAGAGGAAGGGAAACTCAACCTGCTATTGCTGCCGGTTTCTGCGGGTTACAATTTTGACTTGGATACGCCCCTTGACCTGGTATATCTGGGAATGCATCCCGCTTGCCCACCGGGACTGCACAAAAAACTGGGGAAATGGCAAGCCGTGGCGTCACGAGTGATGGCGGCAAGTCGAGCGCTTGCAGTCCCCAATGGGGAGATCCTGATGACTGGCCGTGTTAGCCCTTGGATTATGTCCCACATAAACGAGCATGTTCGCTGCCGTCTGCGGGTTATATCAGAGGAACGGGGCATGAAAGCTCTGGGGCGTCAGGAAAAAAACGAGGTTTATTCTATATTTGGCAAATTGGTTGACACGATGGGGCTCGACACATTCTTCAGCTACCTGCAAAGTTGGTGTGCTGCAGCTTTTATTGACACCCGTGTGCTTTTTGGCCACTGGCAGCTCCAGCCAGACAATGATGACCGGTTTTATTCTGATCTTGGGGAGTATGATAAGATTAACGATCCGACGATCAGAAAACTTACCAAACTGGCTGTAGACAGTCAGATTCCCGTGATATTGGGAGGGCACAGCATTGTTGCCGGAGGGATGATGGTTCTAATCGATA
Organism: uncultured Candidatus Sumerlaeota bacterium; assembly: GCA_964503545.1. Classification (GTDB taxonomy): domain Bacteria; phylum Bacillota; class SLNR01; order SLNR01; family SLNR01; genus JAXGQE01. Next base: position 3,018 of record CAZDAI010000010.1, on the reverse strand, counting down.
AAATCAGATTGGATTCAGCCCAGGATGCCACAAAAAGGTAGAATCTTTAGGCTCAGATAGAGGAAAAGGTAAAATCCTGTCGAAAGCACATAACAAGACTGAATGGGAGTGATTTTATGGGGGTTGGAGCAGAAAAACGGCAAATATTTGCTGAATATGAAAAACTGATCCAGAAAGTCAAAGGGGTCATTTCTGCGAAAATCACGACCGGTCAGGATGAAAAAATTCAAGAGATTCACATACTCGCTGGGATGGATAGAAACCCCAAGCAGATCGTTCGGGATGTGGAATCTCTATTCATGGCTCAGTATGGGCTTAGTGTTGATCATAAAAAAATCAGCATTGCCCAACTGGATTCTGAAGCGAATCGGGAAAAATCCCCTAACCGGATCGTACTGAGCGGCATGAGCTCTTCCCTGAATCGTTTACGGGCTGATGTTAGAGTATCACTGCGTTATGGTGAGGAAGTATTCGAAGGCGCAAGTTCTGGTCCGCGCTCTGAGAGCAGTTACCTGCGGATCGCAGCAAATGCGACATTAGCGGCAATCCAACAGTGCTTAAAAACGGATTGCTATCTGGAAGTCGACGATATTGCAATTGTAAAACTGGCCAGAAGAGAAGCTGTGGTGGTGGCTGTCTCAATGGTAACACTGGAGGGTGAGGAAACGCTCATAGGGTCTGCCTGGATCCGCGGTGATGAACAGGATGCAGTAGCCAAGTCGCTGTTAAGTGCCCTGAACCGGAGAATTCCAGTTCTTTTGCAAGACTGTCAGGAAATTATTACGACAAAAATTCAGTAATCAAGTTTGGGTCAGCGGGTACGCAGTAACAAATTTCTTAATGAATACCTCGAGCGGAGCGGTTTGCCCGTTTCTCTAGCGGATCGAAACGGAGTAAAACCGTGGGAGGTAACTACTGTGAGACTGACAAAAATCGTTCTTGCACTTATGGCTTTGATCTTGGCCGGCGGCGCAAACATTAAGTGGGGCTGGTAATACTCTAATACCTAGTCCCGCTGACCCAATTCACCGGAGTTGAAATGGATGCAAAAACACAGCAGAACCGTTTGGATGTATATTATTACTGTCATAGCGGCAGGATTCTTTCTGCTCTATTATTTACGGCCGGAGTTAACCTGGAGCAATGTGCAGGGCATTGTTTTTTTTACCGCCTTGTCCCTGATAGCTGAAGCCATGCCAGTGCGTCTCCCCCGAGGCGAGGGCAGTGTGTCCATTGGCTTCGTTTTTATTTATGCGAGCATTTTGATCTACGGCCCTGGAGCGGGAGCATGGGTTGCTGCATTGGGTACCATTAGCAAGAAAGAGATCAGGGGGGAAATCTCTCTGGAGAAAACACTCTTCAACAGAGCTCAACTGGCCATCTGCGCTGGGCTTGCTGGGGTTACCTATGTTATCACCGGTGGTGTTGTGGGTCAGGTTCTGATTCCTGGAAATCTCATAGCATATTTTGCCAGCGCCGGGGTTTACATGATACTGAATATCACCATCATGGTTGGGATTATGGCTCTTGTCCAGAAGGTTTCGTTTTTTGGTATGTGGGCCGTTAATTTTCGCTGGCTGACACTTAACTACCTGGCTTTAGGCCCGCTGGGAGTACTGATATCAAGCGTATATGGCAGCATCGGCATTGTGGGCGTTCTGGCCTTTATGCTGCCGCTGATGTTTGCCCGGCATTCGTTCCAGCGCTATATTGATATGCAGGATGTCTATCTCAGTACCGTAGCAGCCCTGGCGACTTCCATTGATGCAAAAGACCCTTATACAAAAGGACATTCAGAGCGTGTCAATCAGTATTCTCTGCAGATGGCCCGTGAAATGCGTCTTCCTGAAGATCAGGTGGATATGCTGCGTTATATGAGCCTGATGCATGACATCGGCAAAATTGGAATTCGGGATAATGTCTTAAATAAGCCAGGGAAATTAACAGACGAAGAATATGAAGAGATTAAAAAACATCCGGAGGTTGGTTACAAAATTGTGTCGGAAATAAAGTTCATATCCAAGGGGGCTGATATCGTCCGCCATCATCATGAACGATATGATGGCAGAGGCTATCCCCAAGGTTTGGCGGGTGAGAACATACCTTTAGGTGCTCGGATCGTAGCAGTAGCTGACTCGTATGATGCGATGACTACGGAGCGGCCATACAAGCAAGCGATGCGAAGAGAAGATGCCATCGAAGAATTGAAGCGCTGTTCTGGAACGCAGTTTGATCAACAGGTTGTGATGGCTTTCATTCGCTGCCTAGAACGTGAGTAGGACGAGCCAACCAAGAGTGGACTTTATTGCTAAGTTTCCATAATGATGGTAAAATACAGACATCAATTAAACAGGGACCGCAGGCTCCTTGTTTTTTCATGAGCCTGGATAACTGCTGTAAGGAAGTGATTCATTTGTTAGGATTTTTACGTAATATACTGGGAAATGAGAATGAAAAGGAAATTAGAAAACTGGCAAAGACAGTGCAGATGATTAATGATATGGAAAGCCAGATGAAGCAGTTGACTGACGAGGAGATGGCTAGTCGGACGCAGGTTTTACGGCAGCTTCTGGCCGATGGGAAAACTGTCGATGAACTATTGCCGGAAGCATTTGCCCTCGTGCGGGAGGCATCGGTGCGAACCTTGGGGATGCGTCATTTTGATGTGCAGCTCATGGGTGGTATTGTTTTGCATCAGGGAAAAATCGCAGAAATGAAAACTGGCGAAGGGAAGACTCTGGCCGCGACTTTGCCGGCATATCTCAATGCCTTGACTGGAAAAGGCGTGCACATTGTCACAGTAAATGACTATTTGGCATCGCGTGACAGTGAGTGGATGGGCCGTATCTATCGATTCTTGGGTCTTTCTGTTGGTTTGATTGTTCATGGCTTAAACTACGAACAGCGGCGAAAAGCATATCGGGCGGATATTACCTATGGCACCAACAATGAATTCGGGTTTGACTATTTACGGGATAACATGGTGCTGCATATGGACAACCTTGTGCAAAGAGACCT
>CAZDAI010000009.1:0-33652 GCA_964503545.1 uncultured Candidatus Sumerlaeota bacterium | reverse complement strand
CACAGGCGCGCTTCTGCCAGAACAGCCAGTGCATCCTCACTGACCGGGATCCGCTCAATATCACTGTTCAATTCCGGCCATTTTTCGGTCAAAGGGTTGTTGCTGATCAGTATCATGGGATCACTCCCGGGTAAAAACAGTCTGAGCGGAGATGTCGGTAGCCAATGCCTGAAGGGCCAACGCCACGATCCTACGCCGCAACGCCTTTTCCTGGTCTCTAGGCAAGTCCGGATCACCACAGGGGTACGGGATGGATACAGCCGGTACGATCCGGTTGGCACCCACAGTCTCAGAAATCGGGATAATCGTGCAGACATGGACAGCCGGGATCCCGAGCCGGTCAATTTCTTTTACAATCGTTGCACCGCAACGAGTATCGGTTCCTCAGGTAGAAGTGAGGATCACGCCATCCACCACCCCCTCTTCTTTCAGGATTCCCGCGATCTCCTGGCCCAAAGCCCGGGCTGTGCCGACCGCCATGCCATTTCCTACCGTTACATAATAGTGGGGATAAAAACAGCCAATCTCTCCGTCTCTTTCCAGATCAACCAGGACATCCACCGGCAGCACCCGGTTGGGTTCTTCATTGGCATAGGTAGGATCATAGCCACCGTGAACTGACTCGCAGTTGAAGGCCGTCAGTTCGGGCAGATCCTGTTGGGTATAGCGGGCGTAACGGGTCGCAAAGCAGGCTTCCAGATGGTCAGGGTTTCCTTTTGGAACAATCCCGCCGGTTGTCATGACTGCAATGGTAGCCCGCGTCAGATCATCCACTTTGGCACTGGGAGTAACCCGGCTGAAGCTAGGCATCCGATACTCTGTTTCAAAGGCTTCGCCCCGGATCTTTCTCAGCAACATGTCCACACCTCTGGCAGCTCCCGTATCTGTCACCCAAACATTCTTGCGCATCCCTCGGGGCAAATAGCCTGCAGCCTCCGGGTCCTCCAGCACCTCTTCTAAAAGCAGCCGACCCGCCAGATGGGCCATTTTCTCCAAGGCAGCTTTCATCTGTGCCGCACTGTCTCCTACCGGAACAAAGTAACCGTCTCCCTGGTACAGGCCGACGGCCGGATTTTCTCGGTGCACACCGGCCACTGCGGGAATTTTTGCGCGATCAGCAGCGCGCAGAGCAGCTGCACAAGCCATCCCATAACGGCCCGCCTGAAAGGCCGGCCCGGCCAGGAGAAGATCTCCACCCTGATTTTGAATCACCTGAAGAATATAGTCTTCCAGCGTTGCAGCGTTTTCTGCGGCATAATTATCACCTGCTACAATGGTACCGGTAATTTCAGCCGCTTCCCCCAATAAGGCGGCCAGAGCCGTGCCCGGTCCCACTGGCCCCTCTTTGTAAAGCGGTGCCCGATCGGCATCCTGCTCACCGCCTAGCTGTCCAAAAAACTGGTTCAAATAATGAATCACCTTTTTTGTCTTCTTCATACCCTGTCCTCCTTACCGGTCTCGCGCAGCCATCCGGGTCATACCCAGATTGCTGACCGCATCAATAATGACTGCATAGGGAACAGCCAGACTGCCATCGGGACGCAAAGCGCCAGGATAGCTGCCTGACAGCTGATCGGCTGCCGATAGATGGCCGATAACACGCTCCATCGCGGGCAGATGGATAATCTCATTGGTATTGCCCACACTAATAACCGCATCGGCCTCCGGTGTCGTGTAGGTAATGGCCTCTGAGCGACCGTCTTCACCAGCATTTTCATGCAGGAATATCACGGTGGCGATTCCCGCCTGTTCAGCACGTCGACAAAGGAGCATCAGATCCGTCTCCGGGTTGCCGCCCCCTTCTTCTGTGATTACCATTCCATCAGCTTTCAGATAGCGGGCTAAGCGCACAGAATAGGCTGTATTGCGCTCCTTGTCCGCAAGGGCAGGACTGACCGGGTGAAGAATGATACCGGCAAAATTCAGATCCTTGCCATGGCGCTGCCTCAGTTCCTGCACCACCGGATTATTCATGTGGTCAAATGTGGTATTCTTATCACAGGCGGTCACACAATTGCCGCTCACCAAGGCACCGTCTGCCAACTCGTTAGGACTGATCAAGGTCGGGATCATCCTTTTCGCATTCAGTCCGTACAGATAGTTATCATGCAAAAGACCTTGCGCCAGCACCTGATAGAGATAGACGATCCGGGGTAGCTCCTTCTTATCAACAGCTGCCGGCCAGCTGTATTCCTCCTCGGATTCTGGCACTACATCCTGCAATGCTTCAGCCAGATAAGCGGCAGCTTTGATCCCAGCCAGGCGGATTGCCTTTTCATGATCATTGGGATCCAGTCCCGGCACAGGTTCACATACCAAAACCACATGATTGTACTGACTGAAATGACAACAGGCAGCACCGGGACCGCTCATATCAATCAAGCCCTCCTGAAATGCCATGATCCGACCGGTGGTTGTGACACAAATTCCTTCCATTACCTTGGTATATCCATCGCCGCACTCTGCTTCACTGTTACCGATGCCAGGAAAAACACTGCCGACACCACCGCTTTTCAGGCGGGGTTGGATCACATCTTTGACCGGAATAATCCGGACACTTTCTCCCGGCCGGGCAAACTCCACAGAAATTTGCGCAAATCGTCCATCTTTTGCCAGCAATTCAGCCAGCTCTTTTTGGTTCACGCACAACTCCCCATCTTTGATGTAGGTTTCCTCACCAGCTCTAAGCCCCCGGACCCGTATTTTTCCCAATGTCAGTTTCATAGGCCTCCCCCTCATTTCTTGTGGTTCCCTGCCGCCGCAGGCAGGAATAAGACGGTTTGAGACGAAACATAACAGTTGTTTCATTTTTCCATTTCAGATGATCTAGAAGGTGATCTCATGCTACGCAATTTCCGCTATTCCCATGGTGGAAAATCCTTCGAAGTGGATGCTGTCGAAATCGCATCCGGTGAGCCTGTCGTGGTGCAGATCTTCATTTTCTTAGCAACTCAAAATGAACAGGGGCTGTTTCCCTACGGATTTCGCTATCTGGATGAACGCCAGGGCCGGCGCATTCACTACACGCCGGAAGAATTCTACAAATTGTATGATATTCCCCCTCCTGCCCGGGAGGAAATTGACCGTCAGCGCCAGTCTATGTGAGGAGTGACTCGTTTGAACATTACCATTGGCTCTTACCGGATCCCTGTGGTTCGCATCCTTGTGGGCATTGTCATATTCTTGGTGTTCTACCGCATACGGGATCTGCTTTTCCCGTTTATTCTGGCGGCCATTTTTGCCTTTATGCTGCTGCCAATGGTTGACTTTCTAGAAAAAGCCCGAATCAACCGCTCCCTGGCAATTCTGATCATCTATATCGTCGTATTTGGCACCTTCGGCATCGCCTTGGCTTTTCTGATTCCCATTACTATCAGTCAGATCTACCGGTTCATCGAAGCCCTGCCGGAATACAATGATCAGATCCGTAGCTTCATCACAGCAATGGAAAATTCCTATGAGCAGATCTCCCTCCCCACGAGCATGCGTATTGTTATTGACCAGCAAATCCGCAATTTTGAAGTTGGCGTTATCCTGACAGTCAATACCATTGTGGAGCGCTTTTTTGGGCTTTATCGACACATTATCAATTTGCTGATTGCCCCCATCTTTACCTTTTACGTGCTCAAAGATGCCCGATTAATATCGCGATCCTTCTACGATCTTTTCTCGCCAGCCGGTCAGGATAAAGCCCGCAAGGTAATGACGGACTTATACATGGTCATGCGCCAGTTCTTTCGTGGGCAGTTTTTGGTCTGCATCATTTTGTCCGTACTCTACACAGCTCTCTTTGCTTTTGTCGGCGTTCGTTATTCCCTGGTGTTGGGGATCTTTGCCGGCTTTGCCAATATCGTTCCCTATCTGGGCCCGATGCTGGGCACCCTTTTTCCCATGCTAATTGCTTCATTCCAGTCCCGGGAAATGGTATTTGTGGTGTTGTTTCTCAGTTTTGTCGTGCAACAGATTGAAGGCTATGTGATCAGCCCCTGGATCCTGGGCAGACGCCGGGTGGATCTCCATCCCCTGATCATCATTCTGGCGGTGCTGGCTGGTGCCCGTTTCTTTGGCCTGAACGGCATCATTTTTGCCATCCCCATTGCCGGCAGCATCCGGGTCCTGATCCGGCACTTTATAAACCCGGAGTACCTCCAGCTATTTTGATCATTAGTATGATAGGAGGGATTGACTATGCAGCAAAGTCGATTTTCCGATATACCCCAAACAGCGCGCACTGCGCTGCGGCTGGGCCAGGCTTCTCTCTTTGCCATAATACTCTCCTTTACACTAGGCATTGCCATCGAGAGCATTGGCATCAATAGCCTGCTGCGTACATTGGTCGTGCCTTTATCATTGTTAACCATATTACTATCCCTATCCGCCCGCCGCAGTCTTTCTGATCCCGCCGCGCCCGGATATCGGGAGGCATCTCTAGGGCTAAAGCTGGGTCTAGCCAGCCTGATCATTGCTATGGTTTTTATGGTAGCTGTCTTTCTTTTCTTCCTGCTCTGGCTGCGCCCGTAAAACAGCACTGGCGACAATATTTAGCCACTGAAAGGGGCTCCCCATGAAAAAGAATACATCCCGGATACTCCTCCAGGCAGGCGGGACAGCACTGGGCCTGACCCTGGGAGGCAGGCTACTCCCTCGTCTGATCTGGCCGCACCTCTATGGTGCCGCCTATCCGCCTCTGATCGTGGATTTGCCGGCATATTTTTTCATCGCTCTCCCGGTCTCTTTCCTGGTCACTTACCTGCTCCACCGCTGGAAACTGTTTGGTCAAAACAGCGGTGACTAACAGGCATTGATAAATCCCAAATCGGAAAGGATGATCCTGATGAATACCCTCGATCATATTGGCATTTATGTGGCTGACCTGGAAACCAGCCTCGCTTTCTATAAAAATCTGTTTGGTTTTAACGAAGCTGGACGATTGCGAGACGGGGATATTGACATGGTGTTTTTGGATATGGGCGGTGGCCTCCTCCAGTTGAAACAAACGCCCCGCCGCGGCCAGCCAGGATCCGGCAAGTGGATCCATTTTGCCATTTACGTTGCTGATTATCCGGCCACATTAGAGAAACTCCAGGCGCAAAGCATCCCCTATTGGGAAGCCCAGATTCCCGGTGGCTCTCTGGTAGCCAATTTTTCTGACCCCGATGGCCACGATCTGGAAGTCTGTGCAGTACCACTGAAGGAAGTGCTGCACCAGGCGAGAAACGGCGAAAAAGGACAGTAACAGCAGGAAATCCGCCCACAAAAATAACCAGGGACTGCCATGCTGTCTCTGGTTATTTTCCCTGTCAATTCCCAAAATTCCTAACCCGGACTAGTCCAAAACCCCGGCCCCTTCACTCCAAAAGCATCAGAAGCGCTCCGGCAATGGCATCGCAAACAGCTGAAGTCCCGCCAAGAATTACCGCCTTTTTCATATCCCGTTCAGATATAAATACCGCCACACTGTCAGGCAAAGTATCCTGATCCCCCCGCACTAGCAGCACCCCGGTGCCCTGCTTTGCAGCCAGCACCCCACCGGCGAGTGCATCCGGGAAGTTTACCCCGGTTGCTATAAAGACATGCTCGGCACTCTCCTCAAGAAATGTCCTGGCGAGTGCCACAGAAGTATTGTAGCGATTGCTGCCGGCCACCCGTTGCACTGTCAGTCCCATGTCATTCAACTCCGCTTCAATCGCCGGCTGAATTACCGCAGTGCCACCTGCCAGAATCACATGCTTCACACTCGTTAATTGATTCAAAGCATCTTTGGTCGCCTGGGGCAAGGCATCCGGTCGGGTCAGCAGGATCGGATAGCCAGCCATTGCGCCATACGAGGCAGCGGCCAGGGCATCGGGGAAATTAAGTCCAGAAGCCAGAAACACCGCATTAAAGGGGGCTCCCTCCGCCAGTCGTTTCGCAATCTTCTGCGCCGTCTCGTAGCGATTGACACCCGCAAACCGGAATGTCTCATCAACCGGATCGATTTCCAGTACAGCATTGACCACTTCTTCACTAATCGCCCCCGGTCCGCCCAAGACAAGCACCAAGTGCGCCCCCAGACGCTCAATTTCAGCTCGGGTTACACTGCTTAGGCTGGTCGGCGATGTGAGCAGAATCGGGATGTCCAGTTGCGTCGCCAGGGAAACTCCGGCCAAACTGTCCGGGAAATCGTCTCCCCGGGCCAAAAGGACCATATCCGCCCCATCCGGCCAGCCAGTCCGGCTGATTTCAACCGCTGTGGCATAGCGATTAACCCCACAGAGTCTGGAAACAATCGTTTCCCCGGTCTGTGTGGTAGCGGAAGCACCGCTGCCGGAAGAATAAGCGTTGGCGGCCGTATACGAGTAGGCCTTGTAATAATAGGGAGTGTTTTCTGTCAGTCCGTTATGACTGGTACTTGTGCCGCTGCTTCTGTAGAGCACCGTGCCGCCCCCTGGAATGGTAGTGCCTACACTGTAAGATGTCCCATTCTGGGGCGTCCCGAAAGTATTGGTTGCCGACCAGACCACCATGACATTGTTGCCGGCAGCGTTTTTAGTCCAGCTGAGGTTGATCTGACTAGGGCTGAACGCCGTTGCACTAAACCCCACTGGGTTGTTAACCGTTACACTACCAGTGACGTCTGTACTCCAGATACCACCGTAATCAGTACCGGCGTAAAGAATGCGCGGTGCAGCATCACTCAATTCCAAACGGGTAATGCCCATCACGCTCAACCCTGCATTAAATGATGACCAGCTAGTCCCGCCATTTGTGGACACAAACACACCGGCATTGCTGGTTCCAGCATACAGTGTGGCTGGACTGGTTGAGCGATCGATGGCCAGTGCCGTCACATCGCTGCCGGTAAATCGGTAGAGTTTGTTCCAGGAACCACTGGTCCAGCGCCAGATGCCACCGTCCGTATTCCCCTCGTAATCCGTTGCCGCTGCAAACAGTACCCCGCTGTTGTCCACCACCATATCCTTAACACTCCCCCACTGGACATCAGGCGTTATGCTGCTCCACGTCTGCCCGGTGTCAGTGGAGCGATAAACAAAGCCTAGCATTTCTTTACCCATAAAAACATGGCTGGAATTCTGGGGATCCATGGCCAGGCGCGTGGGTTTACCGGCGATGTATTTATGGGTCCAAGTCGTACCGCCATCGGTAGTGATCCGAATCCCGCCATTGTATGAGGCTCGCTCTCTTCTCAGAACCATCACGATGTTGCTGTTTTCCGGATGAATCAGAATATCGGCGACGCGTCCTGAATAGTAACCTACATCCATTTCTGTCCAAGAGGAACCGTTGTTGGTTGAGCGGTAAAGATAGCCTACCCCATCCCAGTCTTTACCGGCAAAGATTCGACTCCCATTGCCGGGGTCCACCCCAATGGCGCTGAAATATCCTTTTGTCCCGGTTTCCAACTGGGTCCAGGCGGCCCCGGCATTGGTGGTTTTTTGCAGCTGGAACGATTCACCCCATAGTGCGCCATAAACAGTTCCCGTCGTTCCTGGGGCTACAGCCAGATCATAGGTGTAAGTGTTGCGGATTCCAAGATTGGCAACCGCCCAGGTAATGCCTTGATCGGTAGATTTACAGAGTTTCCCTTCCCGACCCCCTGCATAGGCAATGGTCTCGTTAGCCGGATTCACCGCCATGGCCGTTACCAAAGGCGGCAGAACTCCGGTGGTGTTGGCCCATGTACTGCCGGAAATGGAGTAAATCATCAGCTGATAATCCGGATTATTGGTTGCAACATAGAGTTTATCGGCATTGGCTGGGCTGGCGTGGATTGCCAGCACCCGATAGGTGTAATCCCCGACTGCTCCAATATGGGGCACATTCACCTCGGCCCATGTGTCCCCCTGATTGGTGCTGGTATATACGGTGGGCACTGAATAGTTGATCGAACCCTCAGCCAGGATGAAGAGCCGCCCATCCAAGCTGGTCACTAGATTCATCCCATAATCCCAGGGCCCGTAGGGACTAAGGTGCTTAAAGGTCCAGCTGGTACCGCTATCGGTACTATTGGCAAACCCCTCATACCCTTTGTCCCCACCCAGAGCAATACCCAGACCGGCGTATACAGTACTGGAGCTGGCCGGATCCACCTGAATGGAATTGACGGGGACATCGGTGTCATCATGGGTGTGATGGAGTTTCTCACTCCAGCTGTCTCCGCTGTTGCTGCTGTGATAAATGCGTCCGGTACTGGTCCCGGCCCAGAGTATAGCCGGATTGCCGGGATCAATGGCTAGTGCCAAGACCCCATCCACAGCTTTCCCTGTCCAGGTGCTCCCCCCGTTGGTGCTTTTGAAGAATCCATCCAGGTAATTACCACCGGCGTAGACAGTGCTGGCATCGCTGGGATTGATCTTGACTACCTTGATGTCTAACCCTCCCAGACCGGCATAGCTCCAGCTGCTGCCGCTATCGGTGCTTTTGTATACCCCGCTGATCGTACCTGCATAGATGATGGTGGGATTAGATGATGCGACTGCAATGCTGTTGACATGCCCCCCTGCCGGGCCACCACAGGACCATGCTTCTCCCGTCGCTGATACGGTTTGTGGGTAGGGGACCACGCCTGCAGACATGATCAGACACAGAATCACAAACACAGGGAAAGCTTTTGCCAGACCTTTTCGTCGCAAGGAAATTGCACTAAGCATCGCCTCTACCTCCCATATTCTTTAGTCTAAATCTAATCATTACGCCGTGTCACCATTGCAGGCTTGAATACCGATCTGCAAGCTAGAGAAAGGATTGATCTCTCGGCCGCTTTTGGTTGCTAGTCAGGCCTGCACCGAGTTGTCTAAAAAAGCAAAACCGGCCCACCCGTGGCCGGTTACGCATTCGGCTCCCCTCTGTAACATAGCGTCCATATCCATCACAGAGGATCAATGCTTCCACATGAAAGGACTTCCTATAGGTCGTCTGAGAAGCAGCATCCGTTTTGATTGGTTATGAATACCATTTGTTTCAACGCCAGATATGGCGATTCCTGCCCAGAGACACCCTCTCTGGCATAATTATTCCCCTATACCTTAGCAATGTGCCCGGAGCAGGATATTGGTCCATGGTGAACGAAAATACTGGCAACGTAATGAAGATAGCTCATTGGAGGAGATCGAAATGCTGCTGTTTTGGGCCCTGGTCATCATCGCCATTTTGGAAGGTATGCGGCGTATTAGCGCGCGGCTCACCGATTACACCCCAAGTCCCAATCGGGATCAGCCTTTTGAGATCGTCCTGGCCGATGATCTACGCATTTTTTCAGATGGGCCAGTCCATTCTACCTTCTTTCAGGGTGATTTCCTTCCCGCCAGTATCGGCATTCACCACCAGGAGCAGCTGTTCTGGATCGATCCACTGCGCATAAATGATACCGAAAGCGCAGATGCCATTTTGATCAGCCATGACCACCCCGATCATTGTTCCCCTGAGGATATTCGCAAACTCTATCAAGCGGGCAAAACCCGGGTGATCGGCCCCCGGGCAGTGGCTGCGCGCCTACCAGATCTGCCAGTGGAAGTTTTGCAGCCAGGTGCTGTGCTGGAATTGAGCAACTGGACAGTTACGGGTATCCCTGCCTACAGCACAGGCATCCCCACGCACCCCCGACGCGCCGGCTATTTGGGCTTTCTCCTCACTTGTGGCCCGTGGTGCATCTACCATGCCGGTGACACCCACGCCGTTTTGGAGTTGGAAACGCTGCAGAATCTGACAATGGCCATCATCCCGATTCGCGGCGGACTGTTCACCATGTCCACCCGAGAGGCGGCCGCGCTCATCAAGCGTCTTCAGCCCCAGATCGTATTCCCCATCCACTATCCCCTGGGAAAAAGAGAACCCGATCTTCTTCGCGAGCTAGTGGGTGATGCAGCCCTGATCCAGGCCTATCCCGAATGAAAAGAGCTCTCCTGTATAAGAGAGCTCGCAATGTTTTATCAGGTTGGCTCATCGGGTAACTCATCACCCGGTTCTGTGATGGTTGGCTGGGCACCGCACAGAGGACAATCCGGGTCCCGGGGCCAGTCAATCACATCATAATGTCCTTCTAATGCATTAAATGCCAGCAGACGGCCACTGAGTGGCTTGCCGATACCCAGAATCACTTTAATGGCCTCTGTAGCCTGGATAGTCCCAGCAATACCGGGAATGGTAGCCATCAACCCGACCTCCCCGGTAGAAGGCACCGTACCTTCTTTGGGTTGATGGGCAAATACGCATCGATAGCAAGGCCCCTGATCCGGCAGAATCGTCATCACCAGGCCGTCAAAGCGCAGCACACCCGCTTCGATTAGGGGCTTTTTCTCCAGATAGCAAGCATCATTGATCAGAAAGCGGGTGGCAAAGTTATCCACCCCATTGATGATTACATCATAGTCCCGGATAAACTCACGAATGTTCTCCGGCAGAAGCTCTCGCACATGATCCACTATCTTGATCTCCGGATTCAGTGCTTCTAGGGTCATGCGAGCCGACGTTGCTTTAGGAGTGCCCAGTCGATCCATGGCATGGAGGATCTGCCGCTGCAGATTGGACAGCTCCACTACATCCTTGTCGAGAATGCCAATGGTACCGACCCCAGCTGCTGCCAGGTAAAACGCTACAGGAGAACCCAGCCCGCCTGCCCCCACCATCAGCACCCGAGCAGCTTTTAGCTTTTCTTGTCCTGCCTCTCCCATTTCCTCCAGGATCATCTGTCGTGAATAGCGTTTTTTTTCTCGGTCTGAGAGCATCCTATGCCTCCTTTCAGTCAGACGGCAAATCCGGTAGGCAGCCTAGATTCTGCAGAATTGCCTGCAGCTCTTCTAAGGCTACCTCCCGGTCGTCGCACCAGACCCACAGACACATTTTTTCTGCATCTGCCTCGGCCCGAATGACTCCCGGAAATGCGCCGATTCGCTCTTCTGCGGTTTCCAGGTCGGCACCTGTGCACTGCACTGCTAGTACCAATGGTGGTGGCAGAACACAACCACCGCAGCAGCCGCTTTTATTGCATTCATGTCCGCAGGTCATTTTCTACTCCCCCCTGAGCACCTCAGTCTGCCAGCTGGTATCCTGCTGTTGTAACAGCTCGTTTGATCGCTTCGTGGGTCAGGGCATCATCCTGGCAGACAACACTGACCAACTTATTGGCCAGATCCACATCCACCGATTCCACGCCCGGTACCGCCCCCACAGCCTTTTCAATGGCTGCGACGCAGTGGCCGCAGGTCATGCCTTCCACCTTCAATACTTTTTTTGCTGTTTTTGCCTTGTCCATACGCTCACCTCCCTGAATTCTTTAGTAGCTTTCCCGTGGATTGTAGCGCTTGAGCATCAGTGAATTGGTCACCACCGACACTGAACTGAAAGCCATGGCAGCACCGGCAATCATCGGGTTGAGAAGCCCGGCTGCTGCCAGGGGTATTCCCAGAGAATTGTAGAAAAAGGCCCAAAAAAGATTTTGCCGAATGGTGCGCATGGTTCGTCGGCTTAGGCGGATGGCCGATACAATACCCAGCAAGTCCCCGCTCATGAGCGTAATCCCAGCGGTTTCCATGGCCACATCCGTACCCGTGCCAATGGCCATGCCCAAATCCGCCGTTGCCAGCGCTGGTGCGTCATTGATGCCGTCTCCTACCATAGCGACCACTTTCCCGCTCCCTTTAAGTTTCTCCACTTCGGTTGCTTTATCCTGCGGCAACACTTCAGCCAGGACATGGTCGATACCCACCTGGGCGCCGATGGCTCTGGCCGTTCTTTCATTGTCTCCGGTAATCATCACCACATCAATACCCATCGATGTCAGGGCTGCCACTGCCTGGCGGGATGTTTCCTTTACTGTATCGGCGACTGCCACAACACCGGCAAACTCTCCGTCGACAGCCAGGAGCATTGCCGTCTCACCCCGTCCTTCTGCAGCATCCAGTGCTGGCAGACCCGCCTGGTAATCCACATTACGGGTATTCATCAGCTTTCGATTGCCCAAAAGGATCTGAACTCCCTCCACAGCTGCTTCAACCCCATGCCCGGGGATCGCCTGGAACTGCTCAGGGTCAGCAATCGTTAATCCTCTGGCTCTGGCACCAGCTAGAATCGCCTGTCCCAGTGGATGCTCCGAGCCCTTCTCAGCCGCCGCTGCCAGGGCTAAAACATCTGCTTCACCGCGCGAATTCGCCGGCCAGACGCCGGTTAATTCAGGTTTCCCCCGAGTAATGGTTCCCGTTTTATCCAACACAACCACATTCACACTGTGGGCTTTCTCCAGGTATTCACCACCTTTGATCAAGATCCCGCTTTCTGCTCCCTTGCCCGTGCCTACCATAATAGCAGTTGGTGTCGCCAGCCCTAGGCTGCAGGGGCAGGCGATGACCAGGACAGCTGTGGCAGATAACAACGCCATGGTGAAGTTGCCGCTGCGCAAATACCAGACGGCAAATGTTCCCAGGGCGATGACCACCACCACCGGTACAAAGTAGTTGGAGACCCGGTCGGCTAGACGCTGAATCGGAGCTTTGGAACCTTGCGCTTCCTCCACCATGCGGATAATCTGAGCAAGGGCCGTATCCCGGCCGATGCGGGTTGCTTCCATATGAATCATGCCTTGGAGGTTCATGGTTGCACCAACAACCTCATCCCCGGTGCGCTTATCCACCGGAATGCTCTCGCCAGTGAGCATGGATTCGTCCACGGAGGTGTAGCCTTCCAACACCTGGCCATCAACAGGAATTTTTTCCCCGGGACGGACAATGATCCGATCACCGATCTGCAACTCTTCTATGGGTACCACCACTTCTTCGCCATCACGAACTACATGGGCAGTTTTCGGCTGCAATCCCATCAGTTTCTTGATCGCTTCTGATGTACGGCCTTTGGCATTCGCCTCCAGCAGTTTCCCCAACAGTACCAGGGTCAGGATCACTGCCGCTGCTTCGTAGTAGACAAATCCCTCAATGAAAAAAGTGGATGCAACGCTGTATAGATAGGCAGCTGTAGTGCCCATAGCCACCAAAACATCCATATTAGCCGCCCCGCTCTTTAAACTGTGATAGGCTCCCCGGTAAAACTGGGAACCTGCCACCACCTGGATGATGGTGGCCAAAACAAAATGATAACGCATATCCATCATCCACATGGGAAGGTGTATGCCCACATCATGGAGCATCATGGTCAAAAGAGGCAGTGTCAGCACTGCGGAAAAAGTGAACAGTCTTTTCTGGCGCAGGATTTCAGCTTCCCGAGCCTGGCGTTCTGCATCCCCCGGCTCACCCTGCTCATCGCTGGCAATAATCGTATAGCCCAAATCTTTTATCACTGAGCGAAAATCACTACCACTGACCACCTCCGGGAGATAGGAAATGGTAACCTTCTCCGTGGCCAGATTGACATAAGCATCCAAGACACCATTTAATTCTTTAAGCTTCGTGCCAATACGGGCGGCACAGGCGGCACAGGTCATGCCCCCGATCGCCAGTGTCATCTTATCGGATACAATCCCGTAACCAATGTCCTGAACCCGCCGGATCAGGTCATCGATGCTCACGATATGCGGATCAAAGGTGACCGTCGCTTTTTCTGTTGCCAGATTTACTGCGGCATTTTGTACTCCTTTGGTTTCCTGCAAACCTCTCTCTACCCGGGCTGAGCAGGCAGCACAGGTCATTCCGGTGATTCCCAGAATCACCCGTTGGCTGTTATCCCCTTGATCTTTTGTAGTTGCCATGGTGGATCCTCCCTTCCGTATACCCTATGGGGGTATAATAAGAGTATACACCCACATCCACAGATTGTCAACCGGCCCAAAACGAATTCAGACTTGCTCAGCAAGCTTTGTTTCCAGTTGTTGCAGATACTGTTCCAGCTCCTTGATCACCCGCTGTTTCTGAGCCAGGGAAGATTTATCCAAACCGGTCTTTTCCATGTAATGGTCCCAGAAAATATCCACAATGATCGGCTCACGGGTGGTCATGATCATCGGTGGATAGCGTTTGCTACTGGCCATCACATTCATGCCTTTCTTGATCAGAAGCAGATGGTTGGTAGGCAGCGGTTCATCTGTGAGGTACATGCGGTAGTTCTCATGCCGGCGCAGCTGCTGAATAATATGGTGCAGCTGCAGGGCATATTCCCGGGGGGTATAGAAAACCTTGTCCATGGGAAAATACAAGGACTGTTCCACTGGAATCTTCTCGGCCAAGACCTCTTGGAGTAAAGGCAGGCGAATCATCTCCAGAATCGGCACCCGCTGCAGATTCCATTCATTATATCGATAGATGTCCTGGTACTGCCGAGCCACCTGATCTTTGTTTTTGTAGTTCATCCGCTCATAAATTGTCGCAAATACATGGGCAGGCATGGTGTTTAAGGGCAGCGGATCAGCGTAGCGGAATGTGGGGGTTTCTTCTTTGGAGATGGTGGTAATATCCTGAAGCATCTGCTTTTCATTGTTCCCCTGATAAATGTTGAAAAGGGGTTTAGAAAGAAAGAGCAGTTGTTCGTATTCTTTCTGAAGGGCTCGAATCATTTTTTTATCGGTGTAAATCATTGTCATTTTTTCCCGGTTCATTTCACCCACCGACGATGAAGTGAGAGCTAGGGTACCGTTTACTACACTGATGTGGCGGCGAAACAGCCCGTCGATCTGGCCGGGGTAGTAGAAAACTTCCACCTGGCGCTCCAGGAGCAAGGGCAGCCACTCTTCTACAATGGCCTGCATCTGATCGATATTGCGTTCACCGCTGAAGACCACGCGCACGCGATGGCCACGGGCGAATATCTCCTGGGTTATGGCATTGATCTGGCGGGCGATGGCAGTATCTTCCTTCATCCATACCATATCATCGTTATTAAAGAGACAAGCGGTCTTGGGTGTATCCATGGCTGCTAGCGATTGGAGAAAGAAGACTTTAGCTGCTTCATTCCCTTCTGCCCCGTAGTAAACTTTTATCGGTACCTCTTCAGCTTCGGTTTTTGGTAACTGATGAGTCGCTATGATCGAACCACGGGGTCCCGGGATGATCCAATCCCTGGTGGGCTCATCCTGGCGCAAAGTTCCTGTAAGCACTTCATGGAGCTCCTCTGCACCTTTCGGCAGCGAAAAGGGAAGATCCAGCGCCTTTTCCAGTGCATGAAACTGATACTCTTCCCGCAGCCTGCTTATAAAAAAGTCCGCAATTTTTGCGGGCTCCAAAAATACACCAACAGGTTTTCTGCGATTGTTACGGACGCGGCTGACTTGAGACGGATCGATCCGTAGTGCCTGGCCCAGTTCCCGATTGGTCGTCTGTGTTATGCTCATGATCAAATCTAGCTTTTTGCCAAATTGCACAGAAAACACCTCCCTGTGTTGTCACGTTCTGTGCCAAGCATTTTGGCATTGCCAACTCTCAGGCAATCCTTTTCATTCAGTGCTTTAATAATTACAATAGAATTGTAAGGTTCGCTGTTTTCGGGAATGCTTAGATAATTCGCCCATTGCCGCCGGAATCCTTCCCGGAAAGCTTTTAGCAGTTCTACATACTTTTCCATGAAGCTTCATGGTTCTAGTAAGAAGCCTTCCCGTAATGGGTCAGGCCGCACTTATCACATTCAAAGGAGGTCTTACTGTATGGCAAAAGAAGTAAAAGAAAAAAAGAAAGGCTTTAAAATGCCTCACCTCATGTGGATCCTCGTCGGTCTAATTCTGATCATGAGCGCCCTCACCTATGTGGTTCCAGCCGGACAGTTTGCGGTGGATGAAAATGGTGTGGTGGATGGGTCCAATTTCATCTACATGGATCAGCAGACACCGGTGAGTCCATTCAGAGCCATCTATCTCTTCCAGGACGGGTTGGTACAATCGGCATTCATCATCATGGTCGTGCTCGTGGGCGGGGCCAGCATTGGTGTTATCCTGGCCACGGGGGCCATCGACAATTTCCTGAGCTGGGCAACATTCAAACTTCAGGATAAAGGACCCAACACTCTGATCGTGCTCTTGATGAGCATGCTCATCGTCCTCAGCGCCTTTGGCGGCGGCGACTACCTGATTGCTCTGATTCCGGTCGGCTTGGTTTTTGCACGAAAACTGCGTCTGGACCCCATTGTGGCCATTGCTGTAACTACCTTCGCCACTCTGGTAGGCTTCGGCACCGGACCGAACAAACTGCTGATTCCCCAGTCCATGATGGATGTGCCCATTTATTCGGGGTTTGGCATGAGAACGGTCATCATGCTGTTCTTTGGCGCTCTTGCAATTCTCTATGTCCTCTGGTATGTAAAAAAAATCCAAAAGGATCCCAGCAAATCAGCCATGGGCAACACCGACTGGCTGGATGCCATTGATGACAGTGGTGAAAGCGTTATCCATGAAGCCACCATCTCCTGGCGGGACATTACGATTCTCCTCCTGTTCTTCGGCCAATACGGTCTGATCGTTTGGTATTCTCTCACTTATGCCCGTACGGGCGGTAATGTATACAACTTCCTGACAGCTGTTACCACCGTCAATGCCATTATCTGCGGCATCATCGGCGGCCTCTCGGGTGATGAAATCGGCGATGCCTATGCCAAAGGCTTGGGTGGCATGGCCTTTGTCGGCTTCATTATCGGTCTGGCCCGGGTTGTCTCTTTGGTTATGAATGAAGGTAACATTACCCACACCATCGTCTACATCCTGACCTTGCCCTTACGGGGCATGGATCAAGGCATTGCGGCCATTGGGCTGACCGGGATCATCGCCATCATCAACCCCATCATCCCGTCAGCATCCAGCAAGGCGGCCATTTTAATGCCCATTATTAAACCCATCACTGAAGTTTTAGGCATGCATCCCCAGCTGGCTGTCCAGGCCTTCCAGTTCGGCGACGGCTTTACCAACATCATTTCCCCGGCTTTGGGCTGGACGGTTGGTTCCTGCGCTGCTGCCGGTGTCCCCTTTGACAAATGGTTCAAATGGGCCCTGCCAGCCGTTATCGGATTTATCCTCATCTCCTTTGTCTGGATTTACTTTCTCTTTGCCATTGGCTGGGTCGGTTATTGATCCTATATGCAGCTGAGCAATACGGCGGGCTGTGTCAATACAGCCCGTCGCACCCCCAACTGTGAGGAGGTTTTGCCATGTTTGACATTAAACAGATGGTTGAAAAAGAACAGAAATACCTGCAGGACATGTATGTCTATTTCCATGAAAATCCGGAAGTAGGCGGCAAGGAAGAAAACACGGTAAAAGTGGTTATGGATGAACTGAAGAAAATGGGAATTGAATGTGAGCACCGCAAAGGCGGTGTCATCGGTTGGATTAACAAAGGCAAACCCGGCAAGAAAGTGGCTCTACGTGCCGATGTGGACGCCCTGCCCATGGCAGAGTCACCGGACAATCTCCAGGGAGCTCGGCGCTACTGTTCTCAAGTGGCTGATGCCATGCATGCCTGCGGTCATGACGGCCACACGGCTATGCTGCTGACCGGAGCAAAAATTATGGTGGAAAATGCCGACGATATTGACGGCGAAGTGGTGCTGCTCTTTGAACAGGGTGAAGAGATGGGCTACGGTGTTGACGGAATCGCCCACATGGTCCTGGATGAAAAACCCGACGCAATCTGGGGTATCCACCTTTATGCAGGCATGCCTTCGGGCAAGATTTCTGTGGATGCCGGTCCGCGCATGGCTGCCGGGATCTTCTTTGAAATTGAAATCACCGGACAAGGCGGTCATGGTTCCCGCCCCGACCTCTCCCAAAGCCCCATTGACTGCCTGGTGGATGTTTACAACAATATGAATGCGATGAAGATGACCCATCTGGATCCCTTCAAAGCCACCACATTCAGTGTCGGCAAGATTCACGGGGGCAGTGCGCCCAACATCATCCCGGAATCCATCAGCTTTGCCGGATCCTTCCGGGTCACCGATACGGAGGAATCCAAAAAAGCCGTCAACCGCACCGTGGACATCCTGAAACACTGCTGCGCTCTGCACCACTGTACCTATGAAATCAAATCCGGCTTAAAGCCCAGCGGCATGGTGGTCATGAATCACCCGGGCCTGGCCAAAGCCGCCGAGGAAGCCATCCGTCAGGAGATGGGGGATGAATACATTCAGTCAGTTCCCCCCTGGATGGCATCAGAATCCATGTCCAAATACTTAAAATATGCCCCGGGGGTCTTTGCTTTTGTGGGCATTGCCAATGAAGAAAAAGGCACAGGAGCTGCCCATCACAATCCTCATTTTGAAGTGGATGAAGAAGTCCTGCCTTTGGGTGTTATGGCAACACTGGCCTACACGCGCTATGTGATGGCCAATGATGTGGATACCAGTGATTTTATCCCCAACCCCCATACCCCCGAAGAGCTCACCAAAGAGCCCTGGCTGGCCTGATCCCGAAACAAAACCCCGGAAGCGCACGCTTCCGGGGTTTTCCCATTCATTTTGCCATTTAGCTTATGCCATCAGCACTTCCATATCATCTTCCACATTGGTATTCCCGCTGATTTGGAAATTGTCCACCAGAACCTGCACCACATTGGGGGACAGGAAGCCCGGCAGTGTCGGTCCTAGGTGAATATTCTTTACACCCAGAGACAAAAGTGCCAGCAGGACAATTACCGCTTTCTGCTCATACCAGGAGATGTTGTAGACGATGGGTAAATCATTGACACTCTCTAAACCGAAGACCTCTTTTAACTTCAAGGCGATGAGGACCAAAGAATAGCAGTCATTGCACTGACCGGCATCCAGGACACGGGGAATACCACCGATGTCGCCCAGATCCAGCTTGTTGTAACGATATTTTGCACAACCTGCTGTGAGGATCACTGTATCTTTGGGCAGTTTGGCAGCAAATTCAGTGTAATATTCCCGATTCTTCATCCGCCCATCGCAGCCAGCCATCACCACAAATTTCCTAATAGCGCCGGATTTAATGGCATCAATCACTTTGTCAGCAACGGCAAAGACCTGTTCGTGACCGAAGCCGCCAATGATGGTGCCATTTTCAATGGCTTCCGGAGCCGGCAGTTTTTTGGCCATTTCAATGATCTCAGAGAAGTCTTTTTTGCCATCCACACCGGGTACAATGTGCCGGCAGCCAGGGTAGCCGGTGGAGCCGGTGGTAAAGATTCTGCTGCGTACTTCTTCGCTCTTGGGCGGCACGATGCAGTTGGTAGTAAAGAGGATCGGTCCCTTGAAGGTGACGAACTCATCCAGCTGCTTCCACCAGGCATTACCGTAATTGCCGGCGAAGTGATCATATTTTTTGAAATATGGGTAGTAGTGGGCCGGCAGCATTTCGCCGTGGGTGTAAACATCCACACCTGTCCCTTTGGTCTGTTCCAGGAGCTGTTCTAAGTCCACCAGATCATGACCTGTGATCAAGATAGCCGGATTGTTCCGTACGCCAATATTGACCTGGGTGATTTCCGGATGCCCATAGCGGCCGGTATTGGCCTCAGAAAGCAGTGCCATGGCTTTCACACCCCATTCCCCTGTTTCCAAAACCATGGGTACCAGTTCTGCCACGCCCAGATTTTCATCCAGCAGTTTCTCCAGCATGCCGTACATGAATTCGGCAACTTCTGTGCTGTCTGCACCAATATTTGCCGCATGCTCTGTGTAAGCAGCCATCCCCTTCAAACCGTAGGTAATGGTCTGCTTCAATGAACGCACATCTTCATCTTCCATAGCCAAAACACCAACCGTATCGGCCTTACTAAGCATTTCTTCCCGGGTACCGACGGTAAAGAGTGCCGCATCATGGTAATCAGCTGCCGGCGCTTTCGCCTTCAAATCATCCCGGATCTGGATCATTTTACGGATCTGATTTTCCAGCGAACCATCATCAAAATTGGCATTGGTAATGGTCATGAACAGGCTGCTCAGCATTTGATAGTTTATTTCCGGGATCTCTCTGGCAGGGATTTTTCCTTTAACAACCACATCTGCAAGCCCTTTCACCGCATAAATCAGCAGGTCCTGTAGTTTTGCAACTTCTTCATTTTTTCCGCATACACCGCGAATGGTGCAACCTTTGTTGTTGGCCGTTTCCTGACACTGAAAGCAAAACATACTCATTTGTGATACCCTCCTTTTTTTTTGTTTATGCCTGCCCGGAGCTTTGGGGCGCCGGTGCTTTTACCACAATCAGTTCCAAAGTGTCCGGGTGTTTGTTCCCCACATTCATTATGATCCCTTGAGGAATTTTCAGGACATTGCCCGGGGTGTATTCATGAACAGCCTGATCATCCAGACCGATGGACAAAGTTCCGCGCAGGACAGTCATGTATACATTTGAATTCGATACATGCTGGGGCAATCCTCCCCCCTGGGGGAATACCATGTGGATATAGTGGAGGTGATCATCCTGAATAACCCGATCCACAATCTTGCCATCATCTTTCATCCATTGAAAAACGGTTTCAATCATGCCCGCTCCTCCTTTCACTAGTGGTTTGTGTTTTAAGTATATCCCCTTTGCAGCCGAAAATATGTAACTTATGTTACCGTTTTCAAAATATTTTTCCAAAAAAAACAAGCAGAGGTACCCCTGCCTGCTACGGTCGATCCATTTGCATTTCCATCCTTAAAGAAGTTTGCTACAGGGCAAATTCATCCCCGTCAGCTGCCAGGCCAAATCCCCGGGCGATCACCTTGCGGCCTTCTTCGCTTTCGGGATGAATAGCATGGTTGCTGTGATTAAAATGGGTAAAGACAATCTCGGTTGTATGCACAAGATCCTGGAGCAAATCCATGGTCTGCGGAATAAACGGGTGAGGTACTTCACGAATATCCCGACCCGGGAGTTCTTTAGGCGAATAAAAGCAACCGTCAATGAGTGCCACATCCACATGGCCGACCAGTTCGGCAATGTCCGGGGTCACATCATCCATATCCGGTATATACAGGATCTTTTGGCGAGCACCTTTGAGGATGTAACCTACTGTGTCGGTGAAATCCCGGCGGTGCTCCACTTTATATGGTGTGACCGTCAAACTGGCATGCACCGGAACATCCACACCATGTTCCACAGGATAAATGACAATATTCTCCCGGGCGATCAAATCAGCAAAGGGCCGGTTTTGCGCAAGAAATTTTTGCATTTCCGGCGTACAGTAAACGGGGATTCCTTTGGGGGATGCTGCTTCTTTGCCCAAAAAGCCCAAGCCCCAGTAGTGGCCAAAGTGGGCATGCGTCAAAAAGATGCCGTCCAGAGGGAAGCCTTCCCGGGGTCGGACATCACGAATACCAGCCCAGAGCATCTCCAGTTGTTGGTCAAACTGGGGTGATGCGTCGATCATCCAGGCAGAGCCATCCACTTCATCATATATGCCCAGCGCCGGACCGCGGCGGGCGTGGCCGGGATTTCTCCGGGCATCCGCACAGGTCGCGCAGTGACAAGCCACATGGGGTACTCCAGCATCCTGGGCGCTGCCCAGTACTTTGATCATCATTATCGTTCACTCCTTGGGGGGAAATATAGAATTCCTGAAGGTTTATACATAACTTCAGGAATTCCTGCTTCGCCTGAACAATCTTTCTGTTTATTCGTCTTCCTGCATTTTCTTTATGGTTATGCGATTGATCCGACGCCCATCCATTTTATCGATGATAAACTCCATGTTATGCCACTCAAAACGCTCTCCTTCTTCTGGGATGCGCTCCATGCGACTAAGCACAAACCCGCCAATGCTTTCAGCATCGTCATCAGGAATGTCAGACCCCATCATCTCATTGACTTCTTCAATGCGCATTGCGGCATCAATGCTCACGGTATTGTCATCCACATTAATAAACAAGGGCGCCAGTTCCTGATCATACTCATCGGCAATATCCCCTACAATCTCTTCCACCAGGTCTTCAATGGTTACCAGACCCGCTGTGCCGCCATATTCGTCTAAAACAACCGCCATATGGATTTTTAGAGCGCGCATTTCCTCAAAGAGATTACCGATTCTTTTCATCTCCGGAATGAAGTACGCATCCCGCAGATAGTTGCGCAGCTCAAACGAATCTCGATCAGCGTCGGTCAGACCGAATAAGTCTTTGACATAGATTACACCCACAATGCTGTCCACCGAACCATCATAGACGGGGATGCGGGAAAACTGCTCTTCTCGAATGATCACAGCCAGATCGTCAAAACCGGCCTCCAGGCTGATAGCCACAATATCCGTCCGGGGAATCATGACATCTTTTACCGGCGTTTCACTGAATTCGAAAATATTGTGGATCATTTCCTTTTCTTCTGACTCCAAGAGTCCTTCTTCTTGGCTGACATCCACCATGGTGCGCAATTCCTCTTCAGTGATATACGGGACCTGGCTGATTACCTTACCGCCGGTCAGGCGGATCATCAGATTGGTCAGTCCCGTAAATATGCGGGTAATCGGATACAAAAGGGCCACCGTAAAGGCAAAAGGACGCACAATCATCAGCACCACACGCTCGGCGTTGGATGCTGCATACACCTTGGGAGTAATTTCACAGAATACCAAAATAATCAGGGTCAATGTCACAGTTGCCACGGTCAGCCCCCGCACCGGTCCAAAATAGCGGATGGCCAGGGCTGTCCCAATCGTGGTGGCAATGATGTTGACCATGTTGTTTCCAACCAAAACCGTACTCAGCAGCCTGTTGGGCTTTTCCAGCAACGTCAGGATCTGCCGGGCCTTGCGGTTGTTCTCATCCGCCAGGGCTCGCAGACGCAGGCGGTTTACGGCAGTAAAGGCCGTCTCCGCACTGGAAAAAAAGATGGACAAAAACAACATGAACACCATTATCGCTAACTGCCAAGGGTCACTCGAATCCATTTAGCCACACTCCTTGAGGTTCTATTTTCAGCAATATTATATCATAATCCAACGATGATGGGAAAAAATCCTGCTGAATCAGCATGAACCTGGAACATCCCCAGCGAATGTTTTGAAATTTCTTCCTAATTTTCTGTATTTTCTGATAATTTATCCCGATTATTGCAGGATTCGAACGGGTTTTTGTGTAATAGATGGGCATCTGTTCCAGAAAGAAGGAGGAATTTATCATGTTCTCTCCGAAAAAATGTGCTTTTGTGCTCATCATCCTCCTGATCATTCTGCTGGCACCCTGTCCAGATCAAGCTGCTGCCCTGACAGTCCATGAACGCATCGCCGGCCCCAACCGCTTCCTGACTGCTGTTGAAATCTCAAAAGCCGGCTGGAGCACCGCTGACACTGTCATTCTGGCGCGTTCTGACAACTTCCCCGATGCCCTGGCTGGAGCCCCCCTGGCCTACTTTCATTCTGCACCGATTTTGATCACTTATACTGCTTCCCTGCACAGTGCCGTTGAAATGGAGATTCAGCGCCTTGGTGCCGACCACATCATCATTTTGGGTGGAACCGGCGCCATCTCTCAAACTGTGGAAAATGCACTGATTCAAAAAGGTCTAACCGTTGAACGAATCGGCGGGAAAAACCGCTATGAAACAGCCGCACTGATTGCAGCAAAACTGCCGTCCAGCGATCATGCTGTCCTTGCCTATGGGGAAAACTTTCCCGATGCGTTGGCGATCGGGCCCTACGCCGCCAGAAATGGCTGGCCCATTTTATTGTCCCGCAGCACCAGCCTCCCCGCAGAAACTGCCACAGCACTGGTTGGAAAGACCCATACCCTGGTGGTAGGCGGCAGTTCTGTACTCAGCGATGCGCTTCTCGCGTTGCTCCCTGGTCCCCGGCGGATCGCCGGCGCCAATCGGTACGAAACAGCCGCTGCCATCAATGCTGAGTTTGACCATGAACGGTGCCGAGCCTATGTTGCTACCGGTCAGGACTTCGCCGATGCCTTAACTGGGTCAGCCCTGGCAGCCAAACAGAGCGCACCGATGCTTCTGGTGCGGAAAACGGCGGTGCCCGCTGCTGTCAAAAGTCTAATCCAGTATCAGGTCTACCCTGCTTTTAGCATTCTTGGCGGCGAAGGCGCCGTCAACAGCGGGATTTTTCCGGACCTGCAGGGCATCGAACACATCATCTTACGGGTCGTCTATGTGACAACCGAATGGTCCCCTTTCACCGATATATCCGGCTGGCCCGGTGCAGCACCCATTAAAGAAGCCCATGGGGTGAAATATTACGAGGCAGCCATTTGGGAAGACGGACTGCGCGTCCATCTTTATGCACTGCCTAACGATTATGATCAGTTTTATGGATCCTTTGACGGTTTGTCCGTGGCTGAAAAGGTCGCATACCGCGAAAGTTACTGCCTCTATTCCCGGAACGGCATGCCGGCCGAGAAAGCCCTGCGCGGTGAATACATTCTGGAAACATTTTCGGAAATTGCTGCCGAATTGGCAGAACGAAACCCCTATGCGTCCCATAACCTGGTCTATTCCGGCCATGGCATCTGGGGCGGAGAGCTCTTTGAGCTGCATATGGATGCGGCCCAAGCCAATGAATTCTTGGGCAACTGGCATACACTGCTGGGTAAAAAACTCGGATTTGTCGATATGGGTACTGTTTGCCTAAAAGGCAGTTACC
This sequence comes from uncultured Candidatus Sumerlaeota bacterium, assembly GCA_964503545.1. Lineage (GTDB taxonomy): Bacteria > Bacillota > SLNR01 > SLNR01 > SLNR01 > JAXGQE01. The sequence continues at coordinate 9,200 of CAZDAI010000009.1, read as the reverse complement.
ATGACCTGGACGCATTTGCAGAACACACCGATTTCTATATCGGCACGGATCAGTTCGCCGGCTGCGCTGGATACAACCCGGGCTATGACTGGTCGGAGTGCGATCCTGATGTCCAATACCCGAGAATACTCGGCACGTCTGCTTCAATGGAAGATGCGCTCAAAGCCCGGATTGATCTGGCTGCACTCCGCTATCTGAATAGTTCCATCCACATTATTGCCGACAGGATCAAACAATCTTGTTACCTCTATGACTGCAGCGAATTTCTTGATCATCAGACAGCCTTGGCTGCCTTTATGAATTCAGTAGTACATCCCAATCAGTTGGTGGATGTCCGCCTGACTTTAGTGGATTATGCTGCGGATCCTGCCCTCATATCCGCCTACGATGAAATCATCCTTCACAAAGCGGATACAAAAAGCTTTTTCACCTGGGACAGCGACTGGAACGGCATGCTTTGGGACTACAATATCTGATCCAAAGCATACAATGCAGGTATTCATTTGCTCCGTAATCATAGCAGGCATTATTCAAACAGACGGTTGCCCCCAATCAGGGTCAGCCGTCTGTTTGCGTCTGTCAACAGCCATCCCCGCTGCTGCAGGGATACTGGTGGTTTAAGGCTCCAGGGGATTGCAGGGCTTTCGCCTGTTTAGGGACAGGAGCAGGACAACCTATAGATCCAGATCGCCGCCGAGCACACCAACAACGGCCCCATTACGCCAGACCGGTGCAGAAATGGTTACACAAGGTTTAAAATCAACGATGGAAACATACGCTTCAGATTCATAGACATTCCCCTGGACGGCTTCTCTAAACCACGGCCTGTAAGTGTTTGCTGAATCTTTCTTCTGCGTTACATCATCGACGCGCTTGGAATCAAAGGTGTTTCCCACCGAATAGCCATCTCGATCCATCATGTAGAGGATTGAAAAGGTATTCTGCTCTGCGATCCTTTTTTTCAGATAGTCACTGACTGTGTTTCGATCGAGTTCACGGATCAGAGGATCTTCGGCTAGATTCTGTAGCCATGCTTTTGCATCCACCATTGCCTTGCGGATTCCTTCATTCATATGAGAGTATCCGCCAAACTCATTTACTACAACCATTTGCGTTTCAGCAATTTCCGATAGTTCTGATGAAGCCTCAGCAATGGATTGCATCCCGGCAGACTGTTCTTCGACGGAAGCGGCAATACCCTGAATTTTATGTGCAGCATCTTCAACATTCTCAATAATCTTCTCTGTCAGCAGGACAACATTGCTGCTATCTTCTGCCGCTGATAATGTGGATTTTCGAATTTCATCAAAAACCGATCGCGTTCTGGCGATAACATTCAGCCCTTTTTTGGACTCCTCCATGCTGCGATTCATAGCCTCCACTGTCCCGCGAAGACCCTGGTTAATGTTCTCAACTAGCATACCAATCTGCTTTGCCTGCTGATCCGATTGATCTGCGAGTTTACGAACTTCTTCGGCAACGACGGCAAAACCTCTCCCGTTTTCACCCGCATGTGCTGCTTCAATTGCAGCATTGAGAGCCAAGAAATGGGTTTCACTGGCAATGCCGGTGATCACATCGACAATCTTGCGAATCTCTTCGGATTGTTCGTTCAGTTTGCCTAAAATTTCCGCTGAGTTACGAGTGGAGTCATCGATTTCTTCCATCTGCTGCACCGTATAGCCGATTTCTCGGGTACCGGCATTGACCAATCCCCCATCTTCAGCATGATCTGCCCCGACCACTTTGCCGATACTGTCGCGCAGACTCAAAAGAGCATCGGAAACCGTGCGTGCATCCGTTAGCTGCTCATTCGTAGAAATGGCCACACTCTCAGTTGTCCGGGCAATTTCTTCAACTGCCTGTGCTGCTTCCTTGATAATTTCTTCGAGTTGTTTTGCTGTGCTGATGGTTTTTTCTGCCGTGATCTGACTTCTCCCAGTCATCTTTTGCAGTTTGTCGTAGAGTGCGATCATAGCAGATGATACTTGCTGCCGACGAGTTTTCCCTGCGCGCCCAGATAGGGCTAAGAGATTTCCACGCAAGAGCTCTGCTATTACATAGCCATCCTGATTAACAAGCCTGCCTTTGGTTAGGTAAATAAGTATGCCGCCTCCAATTCCTATCGCTATGCTCAATAGAGCATGGGATGTGAGCCAATATGCCAGCCCACTGAGTGCAAATGGTAGTATCATTCGAACAAATAGCAAAATTTCCCCTCCTTTGAGCTACGCATGAAAAATCCGCGCTGGGACCTAAGATATCAATCGGCATACGTGTTCATTTCTAAACCTTCAGAAGAATATTAATGCCTCTTTGGAATCATGCTGATCGGTTATAGAAAAAGACGGCGGCATCGTCATGCCCCGTCCTGTTTTAAGAGAATACAATTAACACGTTTCTGTGCAAAATCTCATCTTACGCTCGTACGATGGATATGCTGCGTCCTTGGGGTACCCAAAACGCCTGTAGCCGCTCCATTACCCCCTCCTGGGTAACTGTATGAAGCACATCGTCATAATCGAAAAAGTGTGCACCCCTATGATATGTGGCCACAAACCCGTTTACCAGCCGATCCAGATTGTCAAAGGTCTGGATAAAACCGCCTGTGATCCGCCGCCGTGCTTCTTCAAACTCCTGGGCTGGCAATCCTGCGGTTCGGGCATGGTTTAATGTTTTCTCAATGTGGTCAATGAGCACTTCCGGTTGTTCTGTTTCCGTTCCCAGCAGGGCAAAACCGTAAGTGGGGCTGTTGGTGTATTCTGTGTCCAAAGGACCGGAAAGAACCCCGGATTCATACAGGCTATTAAAGAAATCCGATCCTTTCCCAAACAGCGTTTCCATAATGATCTCATTTTCCAGCTCCCGCAGCAGGGCTACCTTAGGATCAGCCTGGGGATCATGTTCTTTCCAGCCGATCATCACCAACGGTCGGGGTACAGCGCACTGCACGATTACCTCAGCCTGAGCCACTTCCCGGGGTTCAGTGGGTAAAAGCCGTTCCACAGCGCCAATCGGTGGTACCTGAATCCTCTCCAGGTAAGCCTCAGCTTGCTGGATTACCTCCTCAGGATCGATATCCCCTGCCACAAAAAGTGCCATATTGCTGGGATGATAGAAAACCTGATGGCTCTCATAGAGAATTCCCGGTGTAATCGAATGAATGGCAGGAACGCTACCGGCAATATTGATGCGCACTGGATTCGCCTGATACAAGGCTTCCATCAGATTCTGATATACCTGCCAGTGGGGCAGATCATCGTACATGATGATTTCCTGTTCAATGATCCCCTTCTCTTTTGCAACTGTAGCTTCGCTAAAGTAGGGATGGTAGGCTAGATCCATCAGAATTGTGAGATTCTCAGCAAAATCCCGGGCACAGGAAAACAAATAGGATGTGGATGAAAAGCTGGTATAGGCATTGTGATAAGCCCCCCGGTCGGAAAATCGGTCGGAGATATTGCCCGTCTCTTTTTCAAAAAGGGTATGTTCGAGAAAATGAGCCATGCCGTCCGGCACATCCCGTATAATCTTTGTTTGAGGGTGGACAAAACGATGATCCACCGAGCCGAAGCGGGTGGTCAGTACGGCAAATTTTTCTGAGAATCCCCGCTTGGGAATCACAAACACCTCCAGACCGGAGTCCGTTTTTTCCCGCATAACCATTTCCTGCAGTCTGCCGTGATGATGAATATTCATATTTCCCGCGGACCTCCTTCCGGGCCGGTCAAAAAGTAGACAGTATCCGGCACGACCGACCGGGCTACCCGCATCACATCGTCCCGGGTCACTTCCCGAATTTGTTCCATAATCTGCGCGGCGGACAGGGTACGGTTGTATAGCCGCCCATTGAGCGCCAGCTGAATCAAAGCTCCCGGTGAATCACCCAGTTTTTCCATGGACTCTAAGAGCATTTCCCGGCTTTGGTGCCATTCAGAGCGGGAGATTTCTCCCGTGGCCATATCTTGGAGCTGGCTGTCTACGATCGCCAGGGTCTTGTCCAGCGCTTCCGGTTCGATGCCCGCCTGAATAAAGAGCAGTCCTTTCGCAGCTTCCAGCCCGGCAGAGACATAATAGGCGAGGCTGGCCCGCTCCCGCACATTCATAAAGAGTTTGGAATTGCCGCTCCCGCCAAGAATCTGGTTATACATCAACAGGGCGAAGTATTCCGGATCCTCCACACCGTAGCCCAGTCGGTAGCCCAGCACGAGCTTACCCTGCTGCACCGGTTCCCGCTCCACTACTCGTCGTACTTTGACCGGTGGGGCCATTCTCGACGAGGGGTTTAAGACAGCCGTGCCGGTGCGGGGGTGACTGAAATGCCGTGCACACAAATCGTACACCCGTTCCGGATCGACTTTCCCGACAACATAGATTTCCAGAGGATTCTCCTGAAGCAGCCGTTGATAGAAGGCATACAGCCCGTCGGCCTCAATGGTCGCCAGTTCATCGGCATCGCCGTATGGGTGTCGGCGAAACTCTTCCTGGGCACACATGATTTCCACACAGCGTTTGTAGGCAAACGCTTTTTTATCATTGTAGATGCTTTCGATGGCTTCCCGCAGGGATTTCTTCTCCTGAGCCACATAATCGGGTCGAAACGATTCCCCCTGTCGTACCGGCCGCAAAAAAAGATCGGCCAGCAGGGTCAGGCTCCGTTCCAGTACCGGGATGGGTTCATCCAGGTATTTCTCCCCCACAGCCCCCAGGGACAAACTTAGCAGATGCCGTTCCCCCTTTTTGAGCATGCGGCTCCCCACAGCCGCACCAAACAGGGCTGCCTGTTCTTTTTCGATGGCTTTCATCGTCGGGAATGATTCAGACCCCCGCATCAGAACCTGGGACAATAATGCCATCTTGGTGGTGTCCGGACCTAAGTTGTGATGGAGGAAAAGATCAATCCGGGTTTCTTTAAACTGATCGGTGGGAAAGACATGAAGAACGGTCCCGTTGGGTAACGCCCGACTTTGGAAAACACTCATGGCTGACTCCTTCCATCGCAGCAGGGAAGGGAATTCTATTGCTGCCGCGAAATATGTAATGTGCATCTATTCCAATTCAGAAAGGATGAATCCTGTGAAACCGACTGTAATGATCCGCTCTGGACAATACGATACCTGCCAGGCGGTGGTAGATGAAATCTTTGCCCGTTTTGATCCCCCCCTGACTGGCAAGAAAGTGGTTATTAAACCCAATGTGCTCCGGGGCTCCAAACCCCATGAAGGGGTCACCACCCATCCGGCCATCCTGTCCGCCGTTCTGCGGGCTGTGGAAGCGCGCAAACCGGCCTCCATCATTGTCGGTGACAATCCGGGCGCATCCAGCTACGGCGCAAACCAGGCTTCTTTTGCCGATACCGGTCTTCTGGAGGCTGCGGGCCCGTATTATGAAAACTTTGGCACCCGGGTACAAGAGCTGACGCTGGATTCCAAGTACCTGCCACGTCCTGCGGTCTCCGCTGCCATTTTGGAAGCAGACTATATAATCAATCTGCCGAAATTTAAGACCCATGGTCTCACCGGACTGTCCGGGGCCATCAAAAACTGCTATGGATATCTCCCGGGGGCACAAAAAGCCAACCTGCACTTCACCGCTGGCAATCCCTATGATTTTCCGGAAGCCCTTCTGGATGTGTTTGCCATCCGGCCGCCGGATCTGGCCATTGTAGACGGTATCATTGCCATGGAAGGCAATGGCCCTTTCTCTGAAGATCTGCGTGATCTGGGTCTGATCCTGGCCGGCACCGACATGGTCGCCGTGGATGCTGTGATTGGCGCCATGATGAATTTCGCTCCCGGGCTGATCCGCTCCACTGAACTGGGCCATGCCCGGGGTTTCGGTGAAAAAGACCTGGAGAAAATCGAAATCGACGGACAGCTGCGGGTGATTGAGGATTTCAAACATCCGGAAGGATACCTCAAACCCCGGGAAGGCGGCCAGGACAATTTCTGGTCACGAATCCGCGCACAGCGCCCCAAAGTCACCGAAGAGCTCTGCACCCAATGCGGCAACTGCGCTGCAGAATGCCCGGCCGGTGCGATTCAGATGAAAGGCTATCCGGTGATCACGCCGGAAAAATGCATCGTTTGCTTTTGTTGTCAGGAAAAGTGCCCCACCAAGGCCATTCAGCTCACTCAACCCGAGTAAGAGCACCCACTGCAAGCCCGGTATCGCGCCGGGCTTTTTTATTCCAGAACATCCTGTCCTTGCGCGGCACGCTGGCGATTAATCATCCGGCGAACATAGCGGCGTACCGTGTCGGCGTCATCCCCTCGGCAGACAATGGGAATGATCCGTTTTTTGCTGCCCAGGGTTACGCCATCATCGTTCTTAACATATTTGTCAAAAATTCGCCAGGGGTAGAATCCCATATTCCGATTCATGTACGGAGGATACCAGTTAAGGACAATCAACCCTTCAGGCGTGAGAAAATAGGTTGGTCGGGCCAAACCAATGGTAAACGTAAAAAACGACAATCCCACCATCACCACAATCAGACCCACTCCCATGGGTACTTGCCGGATTAGAAAACTAATCACCAGAATCAAAAGCACCAGGGCCAGTAGTCCTTTAAACTCCACATCCTGGAAGGGTGCGACAAACTCCACCCACTGCTTTTGGGACGGCTTCACCTCATGCTCCACATCCTGCCGGCGCACAACAGCCCACAATAGATAACTTCTGGCCGCAAAAGCGGTGACTACATTAATCACGGCCAGAACAACGGTGATACCGGCCGCCTTCTGGACGATTTCTGCAATTTCAGGCAACATATGCTTCCCCCCTGCACTCTCTCATTTTATCGATCTGTATTTGCACTTAATCATCCGTCCACCGCAAGAGATTCTCTTCACCCAAAACACGCACCGCATGGTTCCAGGCTGACTGCAGGATACTGAAGTCGCTGCTGCTGAAACGGCCAGTCTGGCCGGCGCGGTATTTGGCCATGGCCGGTTCAATGGCTACGACCCGATAACGCAGCACACCGCCTTCTCGATATTTATGGGTATAGATGGGCAATGCCTCCATTGCCGTTACTTGGGTGATACCGGTCCACAGGTCCTTTTCAATATCCAAAAAGAAAACCGCCGCCGTCTCCCGCTCCAGACCCTTTTGGGCGGAGATGAAATTGCCCTGAGAATACAGCACCGCAGCCTGGCGTTCACTGCCATCCGCCAAAGTCGCGGTGACCATGCCAAACGGCTGGAGCACGTGGGGGTGGCTGCCTAGGATCACATCGGCTCCGGCTCGGATAAGAAAATCCACCGTGCGCAATTGGTAATCGTTGGGGGATAGGCGGTATTCAGCTCCATAATGGGGGGAGACAATCACCAGATCCGCCCCTTGTGCCCGGGCGCTGGCAATATCAGCTGCCATCAGTGTTTCATCAATCATGTTCACCAGATACTCTTTGCTCGCCGGCACCGGAATGCCGTTGGTACTGTAGGTGTACGCCAGAAACGCCATCCGGATTCCCTCAACTTCCACAATGGGAAACGCAGCCCGCTCCTCCGGTGAACGGGCTGTGCCCGTGGCCAGAAGCCCATGGGCATCCAACACATCCAACGTCCGCCGGACCCCTTGCTCTCGCCGATCATTGGCATGATTGTTCGCGGTGGAGACAATGTCAAAACCCGCCTTCTTTAAGGCGGCTGCCAGTTCATCGGGACTGTTGAAGCGTGGATAACCGGTATACTGCTGTTCTTTACCGGCAAAGGTGGTCTCTAAGTTGCCGATGACCAGATCACAGTCGGCCCAGTAAGGTGAGATGTCGGCAAAAAAGTGATCAAAATTATAGGCACCACCAACATAACCGGCTGTTATCTGGGTGTTGTGCATCATAATATCGCCCACCGATGCCAATCGGACATTGTACACTGCCTGGGGCCGCGGTACCTGATCCCCCGCCGGCAGGTCCGTGGGGGTCTGTACGACCGATGCGCCGCCACCGATCAGTGCTGCCGTCAATAAGATGATCATAAACAGTTTGCGCAAGCCCATGCCACCTCCCTCCTTCCCTTATACATCATAAATCCGCACCGTTTCAATATCTTCCGGCTGAACCTCCACAAAAGTCCCGTCTTCGGTGCGCACAATAATTGTGCCGCTGTCGTGCTGTCCGTAAAGAATTCCCATCAGCCAACGGTTTTTAGCCAGCAATGTCACACCCTTACCCCGGGGAATACGGCGATCGCCCAGATCCGCCCACGGTTGAATCTGTCCGGAACGAGTGCGCAAGGCCACCAGGGGCAGGATCAGACGTAAAATAAGCAAAATAACAAACCCATAAAGGATGAATGAATCATAGCGGGTCATCCCCCCACCCCATTTCTCATCTCTGTCCGTAGATATTCGTTTTTTTCCGGCAAAACCCTGCCCATATAAAAAAACGGCCGCAGCCGTTTGTTCAGACAAATTTGTCCTTTTTCCCCCTATTTCTACCCGTCCTCCAGCACCTCAATAAACGCATCCACCAGATCCGGGTCAAATTGAATGCCACGCAGGCGGTACAGCTCTGCCATGGCCTCATCCCCCGGCAATGCTTTGCGGTAGGAGCGTCCCTGGGTCATAACATCGTAGGCATCCACAATGGCAAAAATCCGGGCCAAAAGCGGGATTTCTTCCCCCTTTAGTCCTCTTGGATAGCCACTGCCGTCATACCACTCATGGTGACTGAGCACCTCATCGGCGACGGTTACCAGATTGGCCGCTGCCTGGATAATCTTCACACCATGCTCGCAATGGGCCTCGACCAGTTCCCGCTCTTCCGACGTTAAGGGACCGGGCCGAATCAGCACATCTTCCGGTACGACCAGTTTCCCCACATCGTGGAGATCGGCCAAAAGCTCCAGCTTGCGTATATCTTCCCCGCTCAGATTCAGTGCTCTGGCCAGGCGCAGACTGTAGTCTTTCAGACGCAGATTGTGCTCTGGGCTCTCATCGGAGCGGTTGTGCAGGTGTTCTTGCAGGGCATAAACAACCCGGCTGTGAAAATCTTTGCCATCTGTATGCTTGCTCCGGTACATCTGGGCTTCTGCCTCCCGGATCACATCGTCCATATCCTGTTCGACTTCCGTCTTGGCGGCGGTACCCAATGAGACGCTGACCGGTACCGGAAAATCCCGCAGGGCTGCGCAACGCTCGTTGATCCGGGCCATAATCTCTTCGGCATCCCGTGTCCAGGTCCGGGGCAGTAAAAT
>CAZDAI010000008.1:0-33954 GCA_964503545.1 uncultured Candidatus Sumerlaeota bacterium | reverse complement strand
ACTATTTTTTACCCAAGGAACTAATCGCTCAGGAACCAACAGAAAAAAGAGGCACTTCGAGATTGCTGACACTAAACAGGCGAACAGGAGAAATTACACATAGTAATTTTAAAGATCTCCCCGGGTTACTTCAACCGGGGGATGTTCTTGTTCTCAATGACAGTAGAGTTATTCCCGCAAGGCTTTTTGGCAGAAAAGAGGCTACAGGTGCTGCAGTTGAGATTGTCTTACTCAAAGATATTGGTAACAATCGCTGGGAGTGCCTGGTTCGTCCAGGTAAAAGAGTAAAGGTCGGGAATGTTATTGCATTTGGGGCAGGCAGGCTAACGGGTAGGATAATGTCTGAGACTGAATTTGGCGGGCGTGTGATTCAGTTCAATAATCATAGCGAGTCATTTCATGAAATTTTGGATGATTTAGGTGAGATGCCTTTACCCCCCTACATAACAAAAGAACTGGAAGATCGGAATCGATACCAAACCGTGTATGCGAAGAATCCTGGGTCTGCTGCTGCTCCGACTGCGGGTTTGCATTTTACAGAAGAGTTGATGGTGGAGCTGAAAGCCCAAGGAATTGATCTTGTCTATATTACGCTCCATGTGGGATTGGGGACTTTTCGGCCAGTTAAGACTGAAAAGATTGAGGATCACCGCATGCACGAAGAGTATTATGAAATATCCCAAGAAAGTGCTGAAAAAATAGCTGCGGCGATCAAAGATGGAAGAAGAATTGTCGCGGTTGGTACCACATGCGTCAGGACACTGGAATCGGCGGCAGTGAATCTTACTTCTGGTATGGAGCAGAAAGGGTGGACGGATATTTTCATCTATCCTGGCTATACGTTTCAGGCAGTCGATGCGATGATTACTAATTTTCATTTGCCAAAGTCAACCTTGATCATGATGGTGAGCGCGTTTGCTGGACATGCTCATGTGATGGAAGCGTATCGGCAGGCAGTTGAGATGCGATACTCGTTTTTTAGTTTCGGCGACGCAATGTATATTTACTGATAATGGAGGGTAACGATTGAGCAGATTTTCATTTTCGGTCCAAGAAAAGTGCATAGATACCAATGCAAGAACAGGGTTGCTGCAAACAAGCAGGGGAGCAGTCGAAACCCCTGTTTTTATGCCAGTAGGCACACAAGCAACAGTTAAAGCCATGACAACAGAGGAACTTGAGGATATTGGTTTTCGAATTATCTTGTCAAACACATACCATCTTTACCTGCGGCCGGGTCATAGACTCATTGAAAAAGCAGGCGGGCTGCATAAATTCATGAACTGGCACCATAGTATTCTAACCGACAGCGGCGGTTTTCAGGTTTTTAGCTTGGGGGATATGCGCAAGGTAACTGAAGAAGGGGTCCAGTTTCGCTCCCACATCGATGGGTCGCTTCACTTCTTCACCCCAGAAACCTCCATGGATATTCAAATGGCTTTGGGAGCAGATATTGCGATGGCTTTTGATGAGTGCGCTGATGGTAGTTCCGACTATCATTATGCAAAGGCGGCTATGGACCGTACCCATCGATGGGCCATACGTTCGAAAGCACATCATCGCAGAGACGGACAAGTCCTTTTCGGGATTATTCAAGGTGGCATGTTTTCTGAGCTACGTGCAGAGAGTGCTCAGAAGATCGTCGCAATGGATTTTCCGGGATATGCGATTGGCGGGCTAAGTGTGGGAGAACCAAAACCTGTTATGTATGACATGCTTGATTGTACTATACCGCACATCCCAGATGAGAAACCTCGGTATCTCATGGGAGTTGGATCTCCTGACTGTTTAATCGAAGGCGTGATCCGGGGCATCGATATGTTCGATTGTGTGCTGCCAACACGTATTGCGCGTAACGGCACTGTTTTCACCTCGGAGGGGAAGCTGGTTGTTCGAAATGCTCTCTACAGTGATGATTTTCGTCCGCTGGATTCGGATTGTGATTGCAAAGTTTGCAGAAATTACAGCCGGGCATACATTCGCCATCTGCTCAAAGCAGACGAAATACTGGGTGTACGCCTGACCACCTATCATAATCTTTACTTTATGGAACGATTGATGAAGAAGATCCGGGCATCGATTCGTGATGGAAGCATTCATCAGATTTATCATCAGATCATGAAATATTACGGAACTTAAATGGATTTGAGAAGGGTTTTCCCTAGTGAAGAAGAACTGATTATTAAGATATAGAATGCAGAAATAGATCTACAGGAGGAATCAGTGAATGGGTGAACCGAGACTTGAATTATGGTCGTTTGTAACAACAAAATTGCTGCCAGCTCTGGCGGTGGGTCTGCTGACATATTACATCTACAATTTTCTTTTTGTCAGGCCGCGAGTTAACCGCTACAAACGTCAGGAAACATTGATAAAATCACTTGTGGTGGGTGATGAAGTCATTACTGTTGGCGGACTCATCGGGAAGATTACCGAAATGGATCAGGATACAGTTTATCTGGATGTAGGAAATAATGTAGTCTTGCGCGTAATGCGCCCGGGAATCGGACAACGGTTTGAGCATTATGAAAGCCACCCTGAAGATGTAGGAGAATGGGTGGATGATGAGGACGATTAAAACTATTTTTGATTCTTGTGCAAAAAAGAAGGAGTTTGTGCAATTTGGCGCGAACTTATTTGCTAGAACAAGTGCAGTTTATTGGCCCCTTAAGAATATTCGAAGATAAAACAATTGGATATGAGCAGGATTTTATTCACGTTAGGGCGAAGTCTACCATGTTTGCTTTTCAATGACCCAAGGTAGTTGTGTCGGGCGTTGCGCGTGTGTCCCTCTTGAATGAAAAAATATAAGGAGGTGGCAGCACAATTTCATATATGACCGCCATTGGGTTCATAAAAATAAAGGAGGAAGAAAGATATGAGTGAAATGAATGTGTTTGAGATTGCCCAGAGCCAGATTGACAAGGTAGCAAAGCAGTTGAATCTTGACCCAGCTCTCCATGCTATCATTCGGGAGCCGAAGAAAGTTATTGAAGTAAACTTCCCGGTTCGTATGGATGACGGCAGTGTCCGCGTTTTCAAAGGATTCCGGAGCCAGCACAACAATGCGATTGGTCCTTACAAGGGCGGTATTCGATTCCACCAGGGCGTAACTTACGAAGAAGTCAAAGCTCTGTCCACATGGATGAGCGTTAAGTGTTCTGTTACCGGTATCCCCTACGGTGGCGGTAAGGGTGGAGTTGTTGTTGATCCCACCAAATTGTCTGAAGGCGAATTGGAAAGAATGAGCCGCGCTTACATTAAAGCGATTGCTTCTGAAATTGGCGCAGCCATTGATATTCCTGCTCCGGACGTAAACACTAACCCGAAGATCATGGGCTGGATGCTGGATGAATTTGAAGCAGTAAAAGGCGTTAGCGAACCTGGTGTTCTGACAGGCAAACCCCTTACATTGGGTGGATCCTTAGGTAGAACTGCTGCTACCGGCCGTGGTGTTGACATTACAGCTCGGGAAGCATGCAAAAAGCTTGGCATTGATATGGACAAAGCCACTGTTGCTGTTCAGGGCTTTGGTAATGTCGGTAGCTATGCTGGCATGATCATTCAGGACATGGGTTGCAAAATTATCGCTGTTGTTGATGTATACGGCGGTGCATACAAAGAAGATGGAATGTGCGCATATGAATTGGCTCAATTCGTAAAGGACAACGGAACCGTAAAAGGCTTCCCTGGCAGCAAAGATATCTCAGCCACTGAAATTCTTGAACTGGATGTAGACATCCTGATCCCGGCAGCTCTCGAAAATGTTATTACAAGAGAAAATGCTGGCAAGATAAAAGCAAAGATCATTGCTGAAGGCGCCAATGGCCCCACTACTCCGGAAGCTGACGAAATACTCTTCGCAAATGGCGTACATGTAATTCCTGATGTACTGGCCAATGCCGGTGGTGTAACAGTTTCTTACATGGAGTGGGTTCAGAACAACTACGGATTCTATTGGACGGAAGAAGAAGTTAATTCCCGTCTGGAAGAACTCATGGTGCGAGCATATAACGCTGGTTACGATATGGCTGAAAAGCATGGCGTTGACATGAGAACCGGAGTTTATATGAACTCAGTCAATAAAATCGCTCTGGCTCTAAAAGACAGAGGCTGGGCTAGCAAGTAATGCGTAAAAAACCCGGGGAAACCCGGGTTTTTTTTTGCCATTTTTCATTTGCCAGGCTGGCTTAGAATTTAATTAAGAGCTTTTCACGTATTTAGCAGGGTTAACGGTCAATTTGGCGAAAAATGAGAGTTATGACTCGAGCGAAGGCGGGAAGAAAATGGCGCTGGCAGTGTTGCTGATTTCATTGTTAACTGGAATGCTGTGGGGCGGAAAAATCGAGCGGCTGCTTAATTTGAACTTACGCAGGCTGGAGATTATCTTCATTGCATTAATCATTCAATATGCAGTTGCTTTCTCTTCTACCATTGGTCTATCAACGCTGATGCAATACAGCGGATTACTAATAACTGGCTCATACATTCTGCTCTTGATTGGTTTATACGCGAATCGGCATATACCCTCGTTTTGGCTGATCATAATCGGAACGGCTTTGAATGCCGCCGTTATTATTGCCAATGGTGGCAGGATGCCTGTAGCCCCTGAAGCATTGAGCGCCGCAGGGCTCGAACAGTATATTCCCTTATTGGAAAAAGGAAATCACCTGAAGCATATTCTGCTTACAGAAACAACAATCTTGCCCTGGCTGGCTGATTTTATCCCGATGCACAAAGACTACTATCCGGGTGGTAATGTAATCAGTCCAGGGGATGTTCTGCTGTACGCCGGGATATTCTTGGTTGTGCAGAGAGTGATGCGCCGGCGCAAATCACGCAGGGGTCAAGCGAGGCATATGCGCCGCAAGAAGACTGGAGGATGATATGATAACATTGGAGTCGGTAAGGAGCAATAAGCGTGTTATAGGATATATCGATTTGAGCAATCAACATCTAGGTGAAATCGGCTACACTGAGCATGGTCAACGTCATACTAGTCTTGTGGCCAGCATCGCCAGAAACATCCTGCTGCGTCTTGGCTATGATGAGAGAGATGCTGAACTTGCGGCAATAGCTGGATATATGCATGACATTGGCAATGTTGTCAGCCGCCACAATCACGGTCAAACGGGTCCTCTGATCGCGATGGATATTCTGCGAGAAATGAAAATGGATGACTATGAAATTGGCATTATTATGTCAGCCATCGGGAATCATGAGGAAGAGTATGGGGAGCCGGTCAATCCTGTATCAGCAGCGTTAATACTGGCAGATAAATCAGATGTCCATCGGAGCCGGGTACGCAATACAGATAGAGCAAATTTCGATATCCATGATCGAGTGAATTACGCGGCCGAAAGATCTTTTCTGCGTGTTGATGAAAAGGAAAGAACGATTACCTTGGAACTGACAATCGATACTTCCATTGCCCAGGTTATGGAATATTTTGAGATATTCCTGTCCAGAATGACATTATGTCGCAAAGCAGCATCCTATCTTAACTGCCGATTTGTACTTACGATTAATAATGTTGTTCTGTTGTGAAGTTAGCAGGTCGATTTACTGCAAGCCTTATTTGACAGTCAGGAGGTTCATTCATGAAGTCGAAAAACAGGACATTATTGATTCTATTGATTGTTTTCATCGCTGCATCGCTCTTTGCATATGTACGGCCGGTTCAGCTGCCAGGGCAGGAGGAGCCGATTGTTGGTACACCATTTATCAGCAATCTTAAGCTTGGGCTTGATCTGAGCGGCGGGACCTATATTGTTTTTGAAGCCATTGATACGCCAGAGAGACCATTAACCGATGCCAAAGTTCGGGAAGTCAGGGATATTATCGAAGAGCGGATTGATCGCCTTGGATTGTCAGAGCCCATCATTCAACGATTGGGTGACCGACGGATTGTCGTTCAACTACCAGGCGTGGATAACCCTGACGATGCACTGGCAGTCATTGGCACCATGGCAAAGCTGGAGTTTCGGGATGAGTCAGGTATCATTGTGACTGAGGACGGAATATTCCCAAACCCTGCTGTTCCGCCCATATTGACGGGCGCCAATCTCGTTGAGTCTACTGCGATGATTGTAACACTGGATACCGGGCGCATGAGCAATGTTGTTAGTCTCGATCTTGATCGAGAAGGAACGACCCGATTTGCTGAGGCAACAACAAAGGCATATAATGAGGGTCGTGCCATCCTTATTTTTCTAGATGATGAAGTGGTCCAAATTGCCGGTGTGCGAGAACCAATCACTACAGGGAAAGCTATGATTACTGATTATGAGACCCTCGAGGCTGCCAGACAAATGGAGATTATGCTGGATTCCGGGTCCCTGCCAGTGGATGTAGAACAGCGGGAAATGCGATACGTAAGTGCAACCCTAGGTCAGGATCAAATCAGCAGCAGTGTGCGGGCCGGTTTTATTGGTATCGCATTGGTTATTCTGTTTATGCTGTTTTATTATCGCATTCCAGGACTTGTCGCAACCCTTTCATTGATTCTATATGCTATGATTGTTATCGGTGTTCTGATGGGACTTAATGCACATCTGACTTTGCCGGGTATTGCTGGTTTGATTCTATCTGTGGGCATGGCAGTGGATGCAAATGTAATTATCTTCGAGCGGATTAAAGAAGAACTGCAGATTGGCAAGACCGTAAGGGCGAGTGTTGATTCTGGATTCCAAAAAGCTTTTCGAACCATCCTGGACTCCAATGTAACCACACTGATCGCGGCTGGCGTCCTCTTCTACTTTGGTTCCGGTCCAATTCGCGGCTTTGCTGTAACCCTTGCCATCGGGATACTTGTGAGCATGTTCACAGCCATCATCATTTCGCGGTGGATCTTAAAAATTGTTGTAGAAGCTGGCCAGATTCGAGATAGCAAATCCTTTATTGGAATTTAGGGGGTGGAGATATGAGTGCCAATAGATTTAAAAATATTGCTTTTACGCGCAGATGGAAAACATGGTTCAGCATATCCGGTGTGCTGGTGGCAATTGGTGTGGTCGCCTTGATCTTTACCGCTATCAATGTAAATTCCGGGACAAACTTGCCCGGGTTGAATCTGGGTATCGATTATACAGGGGGCTCACTTTTAACTTTGGATTTTGCAGAAGAAGTAACTGAAGGTGATATCCGAGCGGTTCTCAACAGTAACAATCTGGGAACCAGCACGATCCAACTTGCCGCCGCTGGGGCAGGGACAACGGAAAGAACTACGGTGATTATTCGAACACCGCCGATCGACGAAGCACAGAAAAATGTGTTGACAGATGCTCTGTTGGCCGAAGTTGGGAGCTTTGAGACGATCAGTGATGATTCGGTGCACGCTGCCATCAGCCGGGAATTGCGGGACAAAGCACTGATGTCGCTGTTCTTTGCGTCAATCGGGATGGTTTTATATATTACTTACCGATTTGAGTTTAAATTTGCCCTGGCAGCCATTGCTGCGATTCTCCATGATGCTTTGGCGGTTATTGGATTCTTTGCATTAATTCGTTTTCCGATTTCTGGGGTTTTTGTTGCCGCGTTGCTTACTATCATTGGATATTCGATTAATGATACCATTGTGGTATTCGATCGCATCAGGGAAAAACTTAAGGAACGTGGACGAGAAGATCTTGCGGATACGGTGGATCGCGGTATTGCTGAGACATTACCCCGCTCAATCAACACTTCTTTAACCACCCTTTTTGCAATCTCAGCAGTTCTGATTTTTGGGGGACAGACCCTGCGTGAATTTTCATTGGCCATGGTTTGCGGGATTGTTGTCGGAACGTATTCATCGGTGTTTGTTGCTTCACCACTTTGGTACCTATGGAAAGAAAGGGAGCTTCGCCAGATGAAGGCAGCAGGAAAACCAGCAAGATAGAGGAAATATAGAAACGTGCAGGATTTTGATGATATGAACTGGAAGGCTATGTTAATCCATGACAAGGATGTGATAATGCATGTATCGTATGGTCATATCATTAATTTTGATGTTACTGGTTGCAATCTTTTCTATACAGAATAAGGAAGTTGTCTATGTCAACTTTCTTATTTGGAATCTGCAGATACCTTTGGTCATCCTAGTTATCAGCGCGGCTACATTAGGTGCGGTTATGGTGGGCCTCCTCGGGATCGTGAAGCAGATATCCATGGGGCGGCGGATCCGGGAGCTGAGTATCAAACTGAAGAAGACAGAAGATGAAAGTGCATCGCTAAAGAATAAATTGGAAAATACTGAAAAGCAAATCTCAGAAATGAAGGATAGGGACATCGGAGCCCAAGCAGACAGCGAAAAACCAGCCGAACAGGCAACCGATGGTAAAGAAAATAAGAAGCCCAAGCAGGAAACATTGCTCAACCCAACGATTCCATTTCCAAAAGAGTAAGATTCAATGCGGCCGATTGGCCGCTATTTTTTTGTCATAGAATACCGACATAGTGAATGAGGGCAAAACCATGGGAGAAATTCCAAAATACTGCAACGTGAGATCCTAGGAATTGCCAAAGCTTGCGATGGGTGCATAAGTGATTTATAATAAATATGTATTTAGTTCAAAATGATGCAGGAGTAGAACATGATAAAACAAAGTAAAATCTGGATGATCAAAGCAAACGAATGCAGCATTCTTGACCAAAAAAGCAAACTATCGGATGGAGATGCCCTCGTGGAGGCTATCCTGTGCAATCGCGGTCTCCTTGATGGCAAGGACAGGTTTATGACGCCTGCTTGGGTGAATCTCCACGATCCATTTTTGATGAAGGATATGGACAAGGCTGTAGACAGGATCTGTAAAGCACTGCAGAATGCTGAAAAAATATGTGTGTATGGTGACTATGATGCGGACGGTATTACTGCGACCGCTTTATTGGTCTCGGGTTTGCGTGAACTGAATGGCAATGTGGATTATTACATTCCGGATCGAATGGTTGAAGGGTATGGACTCAATTGCCATGCATTGCAAAAAATTGCAGATGCTGGCGTCTCGTTGATTATTAGTGTTGACTGTGGAATCAGTGGTTATGAGGAAGCACTGTTATGCAACAGGTTGGGGATTGATCTGCTGATCACCGATCACCATGAGCCACCAGAGACGATTCCACAGGCTTACGCAGTTGTAAACCCCAAACAGAAAGGCTGTCAATATCCCCATAAAGGGCTGGCTGGAGTTGGTGTTGCCTTCAAACTGCTCCAGGCCTTATGGCCTAGGGAAATATATGAACTGCGTCAGTTCCTTGACCTCGTGGCCTTAGGCACTGTTGCAGATATTGTTCCGATCCTGGATGAGAATCGTTTTATTGTATCAGAGGGCTTACAGGTTATTCAGGAGGGAGATCGGATTGGCATCCGGACACTACTGGATGTTGTCGGTGCAAATGGGCGAGTCGTTGATGCAGACACGCTTGGTTATACAATAGGTCCTCGGGTCAATGCAGCTGGACGGATTGGCCGACCCCAAGATGCAGTGCGCCTTCTGATTGAGAGAGAAGAGACAGCTGCGCAAGCCATCGCCCTGAATCTCGATCAATGGAATCGGCAAAGACAGCAGATGGAAGCTGATATATTAGCTGAAGTGCTGGAAAAAATCGAAGAATGCCAATACATGAATGATTATGTGATTGTTGTGGAAGGAAAGGGATGGCACCCGGGAGTTGTGGGAATTGTTTCATCTCGAATTACAGAACAATTCGCCAGACCATCTGTTATTCTCACCTATGATGAAGAAAAAGGGATAACAAAGGGATCGGGGAGAAGTATTCTTGGTTTTAATCTCTATGAAGCCCTTAGACACTGCCAGAATCATTTGCTTGTTTTTGGCGGCCATGAACAGGCTGCTGGACTAACCTTAAACTATGAACATGTAGCAGCATTTCGCCAGTCGTTGAATGCCTATGCCAAAAACCTTCTTACTGAAGAGGAGCTATTGCCATCATTGTCAGTGGACATGGTCCTTCCTCAAAGCGTTTTAACCCTTGATACAGCAAACACCATTGGAAAACTTGCGCCATTTGGAGAAGGAAACCGTGCCCCCATGTTTTTATGCCGTGATCTGATCGTTGGTGAAGTACGGGCAGTCGGCAGTACAGGGGATCATCTGAAACTAAGGTTCAACGTTGAACAAGGGTTCATTGACGGCATTGCTTTCTCCTTCGGCGATTATGCAAAGAGAATTGTCCGTAATGACAGACTAGATGTTGTATTCTCTTTAGAGATAAACAGATGGAACGGTCGTGATTCAATCCAGTTGATGATTCGTGATATGAAAGTATCAGATCTGGCAGATAATCTGATCAGCATGAGCGATGAACTGATTCACATCGATGCCTTCGAGACAGGTGTGTTAACTTCAAACGAAGGATCTACCTTGATTTCAACAAAGACTCGATTGGGTAAGAATGTAAGTGAACATTGGGCGCGAAGTCATCCTGATTATTGGCATGAGTTCTGTCAAATCCTTCAGACTTCCATCAATCATAACGAACCGGTTTGCGTTATCGTTAATACGAGAGAACAATGCCGTCATATCAAACAGATGATCCTGTTTGAACTAAACGGCGCAGCACATCCACTGGTGCTGCATCGTCGTATGGATGAAAAGACACAAGAAGATACCTGGCACGAATTCATCGCGGGTAGAGGAAATCCGCTTGTATTTACCGGGTATGGCGAATATTTAAAGAAGTGCCCGCATAATTTGCGTAAAGTCCTTTGCCTTTATCCATTCTATGCTCAAGAGCATTTCAATCGATTCAGAGCATGGGTAGGTTTGAATAACGAATCCGTTGATGTATTCTATCTTTTTAGTGAAGAACAGCTTCTAAAGAATATGCAGCTGCTTAGACACTTGTATCCTGAACGGGAGATCTTAAGTAAAATTTACAAATCGATCCGCTATATCCTGGCGAATGCTGGTGAGATAGATCAAGATCTGATACAATGGTCAGAGCAGATTCAGTCAATCAGTGGGCTGGTATTGCTTTCTGATACTATTATGAACAGTATTACAGTTTTCTCTGATCTAGGACTGATTTGCAGTGATTATTCGGATGGCAAAGTACGCTTACAATGGCTCGGGGAACCAACTGAGAAGTTGATGCTGGAGGATTCTTCTTTGTATGCGGCATCAATAGAAATTAAGAAAGGCTACCAGGACAAATTTATGAATTTCCGTGTATAGGCTGGGCAAACGCATTGACTGTACCGGTAAAGGAAGGAGAACGTCGATGAAGAAGAAGGAATTTACCATGGATGAGCTCAAGCAAAAAGTCAGGGAAATCCCGGACTTTCCCATTCCGGGGATCAGTTTTAAAGACGTAACGACACTCTTTCAAGATGGCGATGCATTCGCGTACACAATTCGTAAATTAGCGGATTTGTGCCGGGATAAGCACATAGATGTAGTCGCCGGACCCGAAGCCCGAGGTTTTCTCGTTGGAACACCTTTGGCGTACGAACTGGGTATTGGTTTTGTGCCAATCCGAAAGTCAGGAAAACTTCCCTGTGACGTTCTTGCGGGAGAATATGAACTAGAGTACGGTACAGCTGTGCTTGAGATTCATAAGGATGCTATAAAGCCCGGACAACGTGTACTGGTAGTTGACGATCTGCTCGCAACAGGTGGAACTATTTTTACTACCATTGATCTAATTGAAAAGCTGGGCGGCATCGTCGTCGGTGTTGCCTTCATTATCGAGTTGGTCGAACTTAACGGACGAAAGAATCTGGAGAAATATGATGTGATTTCTCTGATTACTTACTAATTGTCTGTGGGGTGCAAGCAATGATTCAAGGTGTCATCAAGCTGGTAAGGAAGAATAACCCGAAAGCCGATGTTGCTTTGCTACAAAAAGCCTATGAATTTGCAGCAAAAGCCCATGAAGGCCAATTGCGGGCATCTGGAGAACCTTTTCTACGGCATCCCGTTGCTGTGGCAAAGATTCTCGCAGAACTGGAACTGGATGTAATTACAATTGCAGCCGGTCTACTTCATGACGTCGTTGAAGACACGGGAATTACGCTGGATCAGATTGCAGTTGAATTCTCAAAAGAAGTTGCTGCGCTGGTCGACGGTGTTACCAAACTAAAAGGCTTGAATCGCATTGAATCGAGCACCAAAGAGGAAGAACAAGTAGAGAATTACCGGAAAATGTTTCTGGCAATGGCCAAGGATATTCGGGTTATTCTCATCAAGCTGGCAGACCGTCTGCACAATATGCGGACATTAAAGTCGATGCCCATCGGAAAACAGAAGGAAATATCCCAAGAAACCATGGATATCTTTGCACCATTAGCCCATCGACTGGGTATCTATACAATTAAATGGGAACTGGAAGATCTGGCCTTCCGATACCTTGAGCCGAGAGATTATTACGCCCTGGTGGAGAGAGTGGCCAAGAAGAGAAGAGAACGGGAGAGTATCATTGAGAAATCAATTGAAACAATTCGCAACAAACTGGATGAGGCCGAGATAAGGGCGGACATCGAAGGACGCCCAAAACACTTTTACAGCATCTATAAAAAGATGGCAGATCAGGGAAAGGATTTCAGCGAGATTTATGATTTAACTGCTGTCCGGATTATTGTTGAAACAGTCAGAGATTGTTACGGTGCTCTAGGATTGATTCACTCCCTCTGGAAGCCGATTCCAGGTCGTTTTAAAGACTTTATCGCAATGCCAAAACCCAATATGTATCAGTCCCTCCATACAACTGTGATTGGCATTCAAGGAGAGTTACTGGAGATTCAGATCCGGACCTGGGATATGCATCGTACTGCAGAATATGGGATTGCCGCCCATTGGCGCTATAAAGAAGGGGCAAAAGGAGATAAAGAACTGGAGCAGAAGTTGGCTTGGCTTCGGCATTTGCTGGAGTGGCAGACTGACACAGGCGATGCCAAAGAATTTATGGAAACATTACGTGTTGATTTGTTTGCTGATGAGGTCTTTGTCTTTACTCCCAAAGGGGATGTAATCGACTTGCCTGCCGGCGCAGTGCCCATCGACTTTGCATACCGAATACATACAGATGTTGGTAACCGATGCATTGGCGCAAAAGTAAACGGTAAGATTGTTCCTTTGGAGTACGAGCTGAAAAACGGCGACTTTGTTGAAATCTTGACATCAAAACAGGCCCATGGGCCTAGCCGAGACTGGATTAAACTCGTCAAGACTTCCCAGGCAAAGACGCGTATTCGCCAATGGTTCAAAAAAGAACGGCGTGAAGAGAATACCATTAAAGGGAAAGAGTTACTGGAGCGGGAGATCAAGAAGTGCGGATATGATACTGCAGAATTACTCAAAACTGACCGACTTGATACCATTGCCGAGAAACTAGGCTACAGCAACAGCGACGATCTTTATGCTGCAGTTGGTGAAGGACGCCACACCGCTTTGAATATTACAAACAGGCTGCAGGAAGACTACGGACGATCCCGAACGCCAACGGAAATGGACGATCTGGCTGTTATAAAATATTTTAAGCATGAGCAGCAAAAGACAAAGAAAGAGCAAAAGAAATCCAAACAGGACGTGAAAGTTGCAGAGCAGGATAATATTCTATTTCGCTTCTCGAAGTGCTGCACACCACTGCCTGGTGATAGCATCGTGGGATATATCACCCGGGGAAGAGGCGTATCCATTCATCGCCATGACTGCCCGAATATTGCCGCTGTTGCTGATAAAGATCAACGTTTGATCCCGGTGAAGTGGGAAGATGTGCCTATGGGACTTTATCAGGTTGAAATTGATGTTGTTGGAGTAGATCGTCCGGGGTTGCTGTCGGATGTAATCAATACGATTGGTGATACACGCACGAATATTTCTACCATCAATGCTCACACAGATAGAAAGGGTATGGCTCATATTGATTTAACACTGGAAATCAAGAATCTTGCACAGCTGGATTTTGTGCTTGAAAAGATTCGGCGAACGCGTGACATTATTCAAGTTGAGCGGGTAACACGCAGCACAGATACCCATGGAACAAAGACCGAGAGCAGATCATCAGTGAGGTGAAACCAGTGAAAGCAGTTGTACAACGTGTTCGCCACGGAGGCGTAACCATTGAAAACAAACAGATTGCAGAAATCAACGAAGGACTAGTCGTACTATTGGGGATCGGTAAAGGCGACTCAGACCAGGATGCACGATATCTGGCAGATAAGATCGTTAATTTGAGAATTTTCGAAGATGCCCAGGGCAAGATGAATTGCTCGTTGCTGGATACAGGGGGTGCACTGCTGGTTGTATCTCAATTTACATTATACGGGGATTGCCGCAAAGGTCGTCGCCCGAGTTTCACCGAATCTGCTCCGCCAGACGAAGCAGAGAGACTGTATAATCTTTTTGTTACGACCCTGCGCAGCACAGGGCTGACGGTAGAAACAGGCAGATTCCAAGCATATATGCAAGTAGCAATTTGCAATGATGGACCGGTCACACTGATTCTCGACACAGAAAAATCATAGGGGGTGCACTATGGAGATACATAGATTGCAAGTAGGCCGTCTGCAGGCAAATTGTTACATTGTAGCCTGCACAAATACCCGTAAAGCCATTATTATCGACCCGGGTGGAGACCCGGAAATGATAATTCACAATGTAGCGGAGAAAGACTATGAAATTGAATATATTCTAAATACCCATGGGCACATGGATCACGTGGAAGCAAATGGGGAGATACAAAAAGCATTGGGTGGGAAACTAGCAATCCATTCAGAAGATGCGGACATGCTTCAGGGTACTACGATCTTTGACAGATCCCGAAATAATCAGGAATACAAAAAGCCAGATCTGCTCCTGAATGACAAGGACACCATCCATTTTGGCGATCTGACTTTAGAAGTTATTCATACACCGGGGCATACACCAGGCGGGGTATGCTTTCTTGTAGAAGACAATCTTTTTTCTGGTGACACATTATTTTCTGGTTCTGTTGGCCGCTGGGACTTCCCGGGTGGTTCATACAGTGATTTGCTTCGCTCTTTGAACGAAAAACTGCTGGTTTTAGAAGATGCTGTAGTCATTTATCCTGGGCATGGGCCATCATCAACAATTGGCCATGAGAGACGGCATAATCCTTTCTTACAATAGCTCAATGGTGTTGAGGCGCCGGATCAATTCATCGGTCTGGGGGGGAATTCTTAATCGGACATAGTTTTGTCCGAGATTATGGAAGTCAGATCCTGACTCGCTAAGAATACCAAGTGAGAAAAGAAGTTTCCCTAAATGAATATTTTGATTATCAACGCCTAGAACAAGAATCGGGATCTCATCGTCGGTCTCCGCAATATAAAACTGCGGGCAGCCGGTGATGAGTTTTCTCTTTTCGTCAGCAATTTTCTTTCTGCACTGGATAACAAAATCCTCGTCAGCAAGTGACAATGCAGCAGCACTGGCGGCTAAAGAAGAGATTGGAAAAGGCAGGTCAACTTTGCGTAGATGAACCATAAGAGACTCCTGCATAACAGCGTAGCCTACTCTGAAATTGGCCAGGCCAGATCCCTTGGAAAAAGAACGCACTGTAATGAGATTTTCAAATTCATGTACCAGACACAATGAGCTATTACTCTTTTCAGAAAAGTCACCATACGCTTCGTCCACCAAGACTGGGAGTGAGAGATTTCGCGCATAACTTACGATTGTCCGAATCATATCCAACGGAATGATCTGTCCGGTAGGATTGTTGGGATTGTCGATGTACAACAGCGCGTGATCAGGTGATACTGCATCCAAAAAGCGGTCAAGATTGAAAATGTGGTGTTCTGCTTTATCTAGAGGCACAGCGACGTAATGCCCCCCTTGGGCCATTACTTCAGTCGCAAATTCGGTAAATTGTGGCGCATATCCCAAAACGGTACGGCCCGGTTCGATCATGGCTTTCAGGGTTTTCTCAAGTAGACCGGATGTGCCAGCTCCAATTAGAATCTGATCTTTGTTCAGTTCAATGATAGGGTACCAAAAAGAAATCAAAGAGTTAGTCAGATCCTGGTATTCTGGATCCGGATAGCGGTGAATTTGTGTCCAGTCCATCTGCTCTAATGCTTCTACTACGAAAGGACTGCATCCGAACGGGTTGGTCCCCAAAGAGCAGTCAATCACTTCATGAGGGGCAAATCCAAGCTTTTGGAGTTCCACCATTGGGTTACTATGGACATAGCTCAATCTTGCGAAGTTATGCAGGTGTTTACGAATATGGTGACCCATTTCATTCGGCATCGCAGACCCTCCTCCTGTTTCTTTATTTATTCAGTGCGTTTTTTCAGTATTCCTGCCCAGTGCATCTCTTGACAACAAATATCTCATCAAATAGAATAGAGTAAAGCGATGAGAAGAACGATTAGGAGATAAAACCGATCTCAGGGAGAGGGTGCCGCGACTGTAAGCACTCTCGATCGGCCTCTCTGAAAAACATCTTTGAGCTGCGGACTGAAATGCCAGTAGGTCTTGCCGGTGGCGACCGTTAAAGCCAGAGCGGGGTCTAGGACCCAAGCAGGGTGGTACCGCGGGAATTCTCGTCCCTGCCAATACTAAATGTATTGGTAGAGACGTTTTTTAATTGAGGGGGGAAAAAGATGTTAACGACCAGACCAAGAGGAACCAATGATTTTTTACCAGGCGAAGTGGAAAAATGGCAGCATGTGGAAAAAGTATTTCGCGATCTATGTCATGATTTTGCATACGGAGAAGTCAGAACACCTGTTTTTGAACATACCGAGCTTTTCCTGCGCGGTGTCGGCGAAACAACAGACATTGTGGAGAAGGAGATGTATACTTTTACAGACAGGAGTGACCGGAGT
This sequence comes from uncultured Candidatus Sumerlaeota bacterium, assembly GCA_964503545.1. GTDB lineage: Bacteria > Bacillota > SLNR01 > SLNR01 > SLNR01 > JAXGQE01. The sequence continues at coordinate 17,159 of CAZDAI010000008.1, read as the reverse complement.
ATTACATTACGGCCAGAGAACACAGCACCAGTGGTGCGGGCATTCCTGGAGCACAAACTCTATGCCCAGACCCAACCTACAAAGTTGTACTATATCGGTCCAATGTTTCGCTACGATAAGCCTCAGGCTGGGCGCTACAGGCAATTTCATCAGGTAGGCGCTGAGATACTGGGAACCCAGGATCCTGCTGCGGATGCGGAGACGATCGTACTCGCGATCCGCTATTTAGAGAAGCTGGGTTTGGAAATGATTGGCTTAGGTGAAAAGGGCACCCTTGAGCTGTTCATTAACAGTATCGGTTGTCCTGACTGCAGGCCAAAGCATATGGAGGAGTTGAAAAATTATCTCCACTGTAATATCAGCAAACTTTGTTCTGACTGCCAGAACCGTTTTGATCGAAACCCGCTTCGCATTCTAGACTGCAAGAATGAACAGTGTCGAAGTGTTACAGAGGGGGCCCCGGACATCATTGAATACTTATGCGAAGAGTGCGGCGAGCACTTTGCCGGCGTAAAAAGTCATCTAGGTGATGTACAAATTCCATATCGTGTTAATCCTCGTCTGGTGCGTGGTTTGGACTACTACACAAAAACAACGTTTGAAATTACTTCCAATGCATTGGGTGCGCAGAGTTCAGTCTGCGGAGGTGGCAGATATGACGGTCTTGTGGAATTGTGCGGTGGAGATCCTACTCCAGGCGTGGGCTTTGCTATGGGCGTAGAGAGGCTGATTCTGACCGTCGACAAAAAAGGATATCCCCTGCCGGGGACCCCCTCATTGGATGTGTTTATTGCGTCAATTGGAAAAGCAGCCAATGACAAAGCATTTCAGATAGCAGATACCCTTCGTCAAGCAGGCATATCAGCTGATCTGGACATGCTGGGGCGAAGTCTCAGGGGGCAAATGAAATATGCAGACAAAGTGAAAGCTTCTGTCGTTATCATTATCGGTGATGATGAAATCGATAAGAATGTGGTATCTGTGCGCAGCATGAAGACTGGTGATCAGAAAGAGATTAGAATGTCTGATCTCACGAGTGCCATGATTCACATGCTTGACGGAGATGAGGGGGTTGAGGTGTAATGGATGCCAAGATAGTACGAAGTCACGGAGCTGGAGAGCTGAGAAAGGATCATTCCGGTATGACCGTAACACTCATGGGCTGGGTGCAGAAACGCAGAGACCACGGTGGACTGATATTTGTTGATCTACGGGACCGAAGCGGGATTGTCCAAGTCGTCTTTGACCCGGAACATAATGAGGATATTTTCCCAATTGCAGAACGATTACGCAATGAGTATGTCGTCTGTGTTTCTGGCAAAGTAAGTCATCGGCCGGAGGGTACTGTCAACGAAGGGATTATGACGGGTGAAATTGAAATCCGGGCGGATCAACTTGAAATTCTTAATGGGGCGAAAACTCCACCCTTCTACATTGCTGACGATGTCAATGTTGAAGAGACTGTGAGACTTCGCTATCGCTATCTTGATTTACGCAGACCAGAAATGCAGCGGAATCTCATCATGCGGCACAAAGCGGCTAAGATCGCCAGAGATTATCTTGATCAAAATGGCTTCCTGGAGATCGAGACTCCTATGCTTACAAAGAGTACACCAGAAGGGGCTCGGGATTTCTTGGTGCCAAGCCGGGTAAACCCAGGCAAGTTTTTTGCACTGCCTCAATCTCCACAGCTCTTTAAGCAAATTTTAATGGTGTCAGGGCTGGAGCGTTATTTCCAGATCGTTCGCTGTTTTCGGGATGAAGATTTGCGTGCTGACAGGCAGCCGGAGTTTACCCAGATTGATATTGAAATGTCATTCGTTGATCGTGACCAAGTGATGAATATGGCAGAAGGTCTGATCGGGAAGATCTTTGCGGAGATAAAGAATGTCCAGATCGAACGACCTTTCTTGCGACTGACATACCAACAAGCTATGGATCGTTTTGGATCAGACAAACCTGATTTGCGCTTTGGCATGGAAATAGTTGACATATCAGATTTAGTTGCCCAATCTGGGTTTAAGGTATTCTGCGATGCTGTGGTCGCAGGGGGTTGCGTGCGCGGGATTACAGTGCCTGGCGGGAGCCAGTTCACAAGGAAAGAAATTGATGATCTGACGGAAATGGCAAAGGGCTATGGGGCAAAGGGCCTGGCCTGGATCAGTTTACAATCAGACGGAGTGCGTTCACCCATTGCAAAATTCTTCTCTGATGCTGAGATAGAAGGAATCAAAGTGAAGATGAATGCACAAGAAGGGGATTTACTACTCTTTGTCGCAGATCATTGGGCAGCAGTCAGCAACTGTCTGGGTGCACTGCGTTTGGCGTTGGGCAAAAAGTGTCAGCTCATTGACAAGACTCAGTTCCGCTTCCTTTGGGTAACAGATTTCCCGATGTTCGAATATGATAAGGAGGAAGAACGATTTAGTGCCGTCCATCATCCTTTCACATCGCCGATGGACGAAGATCTTTCATATCTTGACACTGATCCGGCAATCATGCGGGCGAAGGCATATGATATGGTGCTAAATGGAACGGAAATTGGGGGAGGAAGCATCCGGATCCACAAACGGGATGTCCAGGAGAAGATCTTTAAGTTTTTAGGATTATCAGATAAAGAAGCTACTGAAAAATTCGGTTACTTGCTGGATGCTTTTGAGTATGGGACACCACCCCATGGTGGGATTGCTTTTGGATTTGACAGATTGATCATGTTGCTGGCAAACAGAGAGAGTATTCGCGATGTAATCGCTTTTCCAAAAACGCAAAGCGCAACATGCCTTATGACACAGGCCCCAACCACTGTGAGTGAGCATCAGTTGCGGGAGCTTTCAATTGCTTCGTTGGTTGACTCAGAGGAGTCCTAAGCCCTGCCGGGCTTGAATTCTTGAGGTTTTTATGCTAATATGAATTAGGTAGCAATCGACAATCAATCATCCCTGCTGTGTTCGTGCAACACCGCATGTTTTGAGCCAACAGTGATTCAAAGGGAGCCTCAGCTCTGTTTACTGCATGATGCCACTCGCTTTTTAGCGGGAGGTAAGTAAAGTAAATGGGAGGGCACCCACCTGCGCGAGCAGGTTCAAAACAGCGGCCTTACACGGCATGGTGGGGTAATGATTATCGGTTGTTTTCCTTTTGTTCAGAGGGGGTTTTGTAGTGGACTCAAGGTTCCAGCGAACAGAGATTTTAATCGGAAAAGAAGGGCTGAATCGGTTGGCGAGTGCACAAATTGCCGTCTTTGGGGTCGGCGGTGTTGGGTCGTTTGCAGTCGAAGCCCTGGCCAGGGCTGGTGTCGGTGCATTCCTGCTGATTGATTATGATGTCGTGGATATAACAAATATTAACCGTCAAATCCCAGCCCTGTCGAGTACCGTAGGCAGGTATAAGGTTGAGGTTATGAAAGAACGGATCTATGAGATTAACCCATGTGCCGATGTGGAAGAACACCCAATTTTTTGTACACCTGAGAATATTGACCCTCTGATTGCACAATCCCGCTTGGACTATATTGTTGATGCTGTGGATAATGTTACGGCAAAAATTCAGATAATAAAAAGTGCCCACGAGAGGAATATTCCAATCATCTCGGCAATGGGCGCTGGAAATAAACTGGATCCGGGAAGTTTTCTAATTCGCGACATAGCTCAGACCCATACGTGCCCTCTAGCGCGAGATGTCAGAAAAAGCTTGCGTAAACTTGGCATCTCATCGGGTGTCAATGTGGTGTTTTCTAAAGAGAAACCATTGAAGCCAGAAGAAAAGCTCTTTACAGGCAGCGGAAAGGTTGTGCCGGGAAGCATTTCATTTATGCCTTCGACGGTGGGATTGCTGATGGCAGGAGTTGTTGTCAATCACCTGTTAACAATTTGCGGGGGATCCTCATAGAGGGATTCTCAATTTTCTGTTGAATGCATTCACTAGTGTTGTTCAGTCTAGTTTTGAGGGGGGTCCAAATGGCAAAGACTATTGATCTGCGCAGTGATACTGTAACAAAACCAACGGAAGAAATGATTCAGGCAATGCACTCGGCTGAAGTGGGAGACGATGTGTACGGAGAAGATCCAACCATCAACCAGTTGGAGAAGCTGGCCGCGGATAAAGTAGGTATGGAAGCTGCTGTTTTTGTACCCAGCGGCACCATGGGCAATCAGATTTCTGTTATGGCGCACACAGAACGCGGCGATGAAGTGGTAATGGAGAGTGAATCTCACATCTATTATTATGAGGTGGGCGGCCTTGCAGTTTTATCTGGAATACAGCCTTATCTAGTCCAAGGAGAGCACGGGATTTTAAATTCTGAAAAAATTGAACGCGGTCTTCGAACAAAGAACATTCATTTTCCCAGAACCAGCCTGATCTGTTTGGAAAATTCCAGCAATCGTGGTGGTGGCACAGTATATCCTCTGCAGAATCTTGCGGACATTCAAGCGCTTGCAACGGCTAGGGGTTTGAAAATTCACATGGATGGTGCACGGGTTTTCAACGCAGCAGTAGCCTTGGATGTTGATGTTAAAGAGATCACCAAGTATGTTGACAGCATCATGTTCTGTTTATCAAAGGGTTTGTGTGCCCCTGTCGGATCAATGGTTGCTGGGAAAAAAGAATGGGTGGATAAGGCCAGAAAGTGGCGTAAGATGCTAGGTGGTGGCATGCGCCAGGCAGGTATCATAGCTGCCGCTGGAATTGTTTCTTTGGAGAAGATGGTGGACCGTTTGGCAGAAGACCATGAAAATGCGAGAATGTTGGCCCAAGGACTTGCCGCACTACCGGGTATCCATGTGGACATGGATACGATCCAGACCAACATTGTTGCCTTCAGTATTGCAGATACACCTTACAGTCCAGCAGAACTCTGCATGAAGCTCAAGGAACAATCTGTTTTAGCCAACCCCATTGATGCAACGCGTATCCGAATGGTAACACACCATGGGATTACGGCAGATGACATTCAAAGTACGCTTTCGGCGATACATGATTTAGTAAGTTAAATACGAATGGAACGCCAGTAAATGGACTGACCACTGGGCTCAGTGGTCAGTCTCCGCTTTTTACCGTCAGGAAAATGGAGAATCTGCGGACTCATTATGTGATCCATTCTGCTTGATTTTGAATAGGCTATTCCTTTGCTTCCGAACTTTGCTTTCTCTCATTGATACGAGTCAAACGTTCCCGAATAACACGCTCAAAGCCGTATTCACTAGGGGAGTAATAGGTCCTGCCCATCAGGTCATCCGGAAGGTATTGCTGCGGGACAAAGCCGTCAGGGTAATCGTGGGGATATTTATAGCCAGCTCCATGCCCGTATGCCTTTGCTGTTGGGTAGCTTGAATCTTTCAGATGTTTTGGAACACGACCATCCGATCGTTCCTTAACATCATCCATTGCCTTTACAATAGCCGCAACAACGGCGTTGCTTTTCGGTGCAGTCGCGACATATATTGCAGCTTCTGTCAGCGGAATTCTTGCTTCCGGCAAACCGCAAAACTCCAAAGCATGAGCGGCTGCGGTAGCAATTAGTAAAGCTTGGGGATCGGCCATGCCGACATCTTCTGCAGCGTGGATGATGATGCGCCGTGCGATGAATTTCGGGTCTTCGCCTGCGTATAGCATCTTTGCGAGCCAGTATACAGCCGCATCAGGATCTGAGCCGCGCAAGCTTTTTATGAAGGCAGAAATCGTATCGTAATGATATTCGCCGGACTTATCATACTGTACCAGCCGATGTTGCACAGCTTCCTGAATTATTGCATGATCGATGGTGATTTCCTGACCGCCTTCATTGGCAAGAAGCACAGCCATTTCTAAGATATTGAGGGCAGTGCGGGCATCACCGTTGGAAGACCTGATAATGCTCTTCAGTGCATTTTCGGATATCTGAATAGTAAGCATCCCAAAGCCACGCTCCTGATCCGAAAGAGCAGCCTTGACGATGGTTTGCAGTGCGGTATCATCCAGCGGATTTAATGTAAAAACGTGGGAGCGCGATACAAGCGCAGGATTAATCTCAAATGTCGGGGTCTGTGTAGTGGCTCCGATCAGGATGACAGTTCCATTCTCAACAAAAGGCAAGAGGGTGTCTTGCTGTCCTTTGTTGAACCGGTGAATCTCATCGATGAAAAGCACTGTGCGCCGATGATACATGCCCAAGCGTTCTTGGGCATCGGCCGTGACGCGCCGCAGTTCACTTACTCCGGCAGATGATGCATTCAACTGTTCAAAATATGCTTTTGTAGTCGAAGCAATCACATTGGCCAGCGTCGTTTTTCCTGTACCAGGTGGGCCATAGAGAATAATGGAGTGCAACTGGTCTGCCTCGACTAGTTTCCGCAGCAGTTTTCCTTTGCCTAATATATGATCCTGTCCGACTATATCATCCAAAGTGCGCGGTCGCATTCGACTAGCAAGTGGAGCAGATTTTTGCAGAATTTCTGCAGCATGATCTTCAAAGAGACTCATCGATACACCCCCATATGGATTAATCTATCACCATTTTATCATATATTAACAGCAGCAGCAGTTAGGAAAGGAGCAATTATGTTACATACCATCGGAGATTATATAAAACGATTCATTGTTCTTTTTTGTGGACTCTTTCTTTGCGCGACCGGAGCTGTATTCACTGTGAAAGCTGGTTTAGGCGTTAGCCCTTGGGATGTGTTTCACATTGGGGTAACCAATCTGCTACCAGTTACTATGGGACGCGTACAGCAATGGACTGGTTTCATTATCATCATTCTTACGATCGTTTTTACACGACGTTATCCCAAGATCGGCACATTTTTGAACATGTTCTTCATTGGTTTTTTTGTCGATCGGATTCTCAGCTGGAATATTATCCAGCCTGCGGTCGGCAGTGTCCTCCCATTTGCATACCTTGCAGTCGGCATACTTGTATTGGGGACTGGCAGTGGACTCTATCTTTCAGCAAAGCTTGGAGCAGGACCCCGGGATGGGTTGATGCTTTATTTGGCTGAGCGCTTTCGCCTGAGGATTAGAACGATAAGAACAATCATGGAAGTTTTGGTTGTGGTAACCGGGTTTATAATGGGTGGACCTGTTGGAATCGGTACAGTCATTGTATCTCTGTCGATCGGTACCGTTATTGAGACTGCAATGCACTGTTTTAGGAAACTGATCAGCGATACGCCACGTGTAAAAGAGATTCAGTTGTAGAACTTTGTAATAATTATTGACCAGATCAACGTCCGGTGTTGACTGGTCTATTTTTTTATGGTACGTTATTCCTGATAATACCTAGTGAATTAGTCGGGAATGAGAGGCGATATACTTGAAACTTTCCACGAAGGGACGCTACGGAGTAACTGCTATGTATGATCTTGCCATGCACTATGGGCAGGGGTACATACGTTTAAAAAGCATCGCTGAACGACAGAACCTCTCAGAGACTTATCTGGAGCAATTGATTGCCCCTTTGCGAAAGGCAGGGCTTGTAAAAAGCATTCGCGGCGCCCAGGGTGGGTATGCGTTGGCTAAGGAGCCGCAAAATGTTACTGTTGGTGATATTATCCGAGTGCTGGAAGGTCCTATTGCCCCTGTTGATTGTGTTATTGGTGATGTAGGCACAGAATATTGCGGTAAAACTGAAATTTGCATAACAAGGGATATTTGGCTAAGACTCAAGGAATGCATGGAGGGAGTTTTGGATTCGATTACTTTGGCTGATTTATGTGCTCCCGGATTACAGGACTTAGTACAGGAGGGTTAATAATGAGAAAAGTATATTTGGATCATTCAGCTACCACACCGGTTCACCCCGAAGTTGTTAAAATAATGTCCCACTACATGCTGGAAGACTTTGGCAATCCATCGAGCATCCATGGATTCGGCCGTATTGCTCGCCAGGGTATGGATACAGCCCGGAAACATTTGGCCGATCTGATTGGTGCGGAAACAAATGAAATTGTTTTTACCAGTGGCGGCACAGAAGCTGACAATTACGCAATAAAGGGCGTGGCTCAGGCAAATATCAACAAAGGAAAGCATATTATCACAACACAATTTGAACACCATGCTGTGCTGCATACATGCGAATATCTGGAAAAACAGGGTTATGATGTGACTTATCTTCCCGTCGATCAGGATGGACTCGTGCGGGTCGAAGATGTGCGGTCGGCACTGCGGGATGATACTGTTCTTGTATCGATTATGCTGGCCAATAATGAAATTGGCACCATCCAGCCGATCAAAGAGATTTCTGCGCTAACCAAAGAGAAAGGAGTGGTACTGCATACGGATGCAGTTCAAGGTGTTGGTATCATTCCTGTGGATGTCAATGAGTTGGGCGTGGATTTGTTATCTCTGTCGGGGCACAAGTTTTATGGACCAAAAGGGATCGGCGCTCTTTATATTCGCAAAGGTACGCGTATCGAGGCCATCGCCCATGGCGGTAGCCATGAACGTGGGTGCCGTGCAGGGACCGAGAACATTCCAGGTATTGTCGGCATTGGAAAAGCGGCTGAAATTGCCAAAGCCGAGATGACCGAGCGTGTGGAGCGGATCGGGGCACTTCGAGATAAGTTGCTTCAGGGAATCCTAGAAAGAATCGATGATGTTCGTATTAATGGACATCGTAGAATGAGATTGCCTGGAAATGTTAATGTCAGCATATCCTATATCGAAGGAGAGGCTTTACTGCTGAATCTTGACTTAAAAGGCATCGCTGCTTCTAGCGGTTCTGCTTGTACTTCAGGATCCCTTGATCCCTCCCATGTATTGCTGGCTATTGGTCTTCCCCATGAAATAGCCCATGGATCTTTGCGAATGACTCTGGGAGCTGGTACAACTTTAGAGGATGTTGATTATGTTTTAGCGGAACTACCTCAAATTGTGCAGAAATTACGCGCAATGTCGCCGCTGTATGAAGACGCGGTAGCAAAAAAAGAAAGGGGATAGAATATTGTACAGCGACAAGGTGATGGAGCATTTCAGCTCCCCTAAAAATGTTGGGGAGATGGCCGACGCAGACGGGATTGGAACGGTTGGCAATCCTGTTTGTGGCGACATCATGAAAATCTATATTAAAGTGAAAGATGATGTCATTTCGGATATTCGTTTCAAAACTTTCGGATGCGGAGCAGCCATTGCCACCTGCAGCATGGTGACAGAGCTTGTGAAAGGAAAAACACTGGATGAAGCTCTTCAGGTATCAAATCAAACTGTAGCAGAAGCACTCGGAGGACTGCCGCCGGCAAAAATGCACTGTTCGAATCTTGCTGCAGATGCTTTGCATGAGGCGATCAGAGACTATCGTGCCAAGCAGTCAGTCAAGGTTGAAAAGTGAGTTGGCAGCCTGAGGCAATGAATAGGAAAGTATTCGTAGCGATGAGCGGTGGTGTCGACAGTTCGCTGGCAGCTCTGTTGCTAAAAGAGCAGGGGTATCAGGTAGAAGGAGTCACATTAAAGCTCTGGGACGGACAAGCCGACAGTGTATATTCAGACGCTGTTGCCGTTGCAGAGGAAATCGGTATTCCCCATACAATGGTGGATGTGCGGGATCACTTTCATGCTTGTGTCATTTCTAATTTTTGCAGTGAGTATATGCTGGGGAGAACCCCAAATCCGTGTGTTCTTTGCAATGAATCAGTGAAATTTGGCTTCTTGTTGAAGTGGGCACAAGAGCAAGGCGCAACTTGGCTGGCGTCGGGTCATTACGCGCGTCTTCACTATGAAGACAAGCTCGGTAGATACCAAATTTTTCGCGGTAAGGATAAAGGTAAAGACCAGAGCTATGTGCTGTGGCGACTGCAGCAGCATCAGCTTCAACACTTATTATTTCCGATTGGGGAATATACAAAAAATGAAATTCGTAAGATGGCGGAATCATCGAATCTGCCAGTTGCCAACAAGCCTGACAGCCAGGAAATTTGTTTTATTCCTGACAATGATTATCGGTCTTTCCTGAAAGTTCAAGGGTTACAGACAGGTTCACCCGGGTTGATCTGCACGAGCGACGGGCAGGTCTTGGGTGATCATAGCGGTATAGAAAACTTCACTGTTGGGCAACGAAAGAACTTAGGGATTGCAGTCGGATATCCAATATATGTAATACGGATTGATTCCCATAACAATCGCATTGTAGTCGGAAAGCGTAATGAGTGCTTTCAGAGAAGTTTGGTTCTTGATAATGTAAACTTCGTATCTTTGACTCCAACATCAAATGAGATTCATGTTCAGGCGAGAATCCGTTATAATATGCAGGAAGCATCGGCTGTGCTTCGCTTTGATGGCAGCAATTTCAGTTTGCATTTTTCAGAGCCCCAGTGGGCAATAACGCCCGGGCAAAGTGCGGTTTTCTATCAGAATGAAATGCTGATCGGTGGCGGAATCATAACAAGCTGAGAAGCTGTGGAGGATATTCATCATCGAGTGAATAATATATAGTATCAGATAGTATTTTGCAGCAATGTGGGGTGAGAGGAATGGTAATGAGCAGAATTCCACGATCCTTCTATTTTGCTGTTTTTATTGTACTAATGATAGCCATTCTAATTCGAGTGCGAGGTGTTCTCTTACCATTTATCCTGGCTTTCGTAATTACTTATTTGTTTTATCCCCTTGTGCGTCGACTGATACACAGAAATTTTCATCCTGCTGCAGCAATATTGACAGTGTACCTGGCCATGGGGGGAATATTGGCCATTATAGGCATATTTCTCGTGCCTGTTATGATCAACCAACTGACCGGACTGGGAGAAGCATTACCGCTGTTTACTGATCAGCTCCAGGAAGCGATTAATACATTTCATAATAATTTTGAACGCTTACGGCTGCCTGAGACTGTAAAAGCTGCTTTGGAAGCGCGGATTGAATCGGTTGAGACCAGTGTCGGACAGTCCATTGCTGCTGTTATCGAAGGAATATTTGGTGCATTCCGATATACGCTGAGCTTCATTATGGCTCCTGTCTTTGCTTATTATCTGTTACGTGATGTTGAAAAAATTAAGAGAAGTGTTATGAATATCATTCCTGAGAAATACCGCATTGATGCCATGTTTTTCTTTAGTGATGTGGACAAAGCCATCGGCGGGTATATCCGAGGGCAGTTGATTGTTGTCACAGTCACGGGTATGATCACAGGGCTTACCATGGCTTTGATGGGTGTACCATTTGCAGCGCTTCTGGGTGTTGTTGTAGCAGTAACGGATATTATCCCTTATATCGGGCCGATTGTCGGATCGATTCCAGCTGTTCTGATCGCCTTGCTTCAGTCACCTCGCCTAGCGGTGTATGTGCTTGCCTCACTGGTTCTAATTCAACAGATTGAAGCGAGCATTATTGCGCCTCGTGTGGTCAGCCACCGTGTTGGTTTGCATCCGATCGTAATTATCTTTTCACTGTTTGTTGCACGAGAATTATTTGGAATCCCAGGGATGTTGGTGGCTGTTCCAATGGCTGCCACCATACGGGTTTTCGCAAAGCATATTTATAAGCATTTTCTCTGATTATATTGACATTTGTTCAGTCTGTGATAATATAAATAACACATGCAGAAATATAAAAACCTGATGAACCGCCGAAGTAATCTGCTTAGTATGCCAGAGAGACGTTGATTTGCTGTGAAACGTTATACTGACAGGTGAAAGCCAGCGGGAAGGGGTAGTCTACTAACGGCTTGTTACCGTTATCAACAGGTGCATTGAGCATCACTGAGAGACTGCTGCGGCAGTAAGCAGGGTGGTAACGCGAATTAAACCTCGTCCCTGGTATGTAAATACCGGACGGGGTTATTTATTTAAGGGGGGTTAGGAATGAGAACACATGACATTCGGAGAAAATATTTGGATTTTTTTCGTGAGAAAGATCATCTGGTGCTGCCCAGCGCATCCCTGGTGCCGAAGGACGACCCGTCACTACTCTTAATCGGGGCCGGAATGGCTCCCTTTAAGAAGTATTTTACTGGAGAAGTGAAACCGCCTCAGCCGCGGATCGCCACATGCCAGAAGTCCATGCGCACCCCTGACATCGAACGGGTAGGACGCACAGCTCGACACTGCACCTTCTTTGAGATGCTGGGAAATTTCTCTTTTGGTGACTATTTCAAAGAAGAAGCGATCGAATGGGCGTGGGAATTTGTTACCGAGAAACTTCAGCTGCCCGTAGAAAAGCTGTGGGTGACCATCTACCAGGATGATGATGAGGCATTCAAAATCTGGCATGAGAAAATTGGCATCCCTGCCGAGAAAATTGTGCGGCTTGGCAAGGAGGACAATTTTTGGGAAATCGGCACTGGACCATGTGGGCCTTGCTCTGAGATCTATATTGATCGGGGGATCCATGTAGGATGCGGTAAAGATGAATGCGCACCCGGTTGCGATTGTGACAGGTTCCTGGAATTCTGGAATCTGGTGTTTACTCAATTTGATCTGGATGAATTTGGAGAGTATCACCTGTTGGAGAAGAAAAACATTGATACTGGTATGGGGCTTGAGCGAATAGCGGCCATCATGCAGGATGTTCCCAACGTATTCGAGATTGATATTATCCGGCCGATCCTTGATAAAGTAGTTGAACTTCTTGGTATTGAATACGGTCATAGTGAAGTAACTGATACGGCCATCCGGGTGATTACAGAACATGCTCGCGGCGTTACCTTCATGATTTGCGATGGTGTGCTGCCGTCCAATGAAGGAAGAGGGTATGTATTGCGCAGGCTGCTACGTCGTGCAGTACGATTTGGCAAACTTATGGGTATGGAACAGAATTTTCTCTACGATGTTGCAGCAGAAGTTATTAATGTGATGCAAGAAGCATATCCTGAGTTGAAAGAAAAGGAAGAGTTCATTCTCAGGGTGATCCGCACTGAAGAAGAAAGATTCCAAATGACCCTCAATCAGGGCTTGGAAATATTGCACAGACTAATGACCAATGGGAAGGAAAGAATGATTCCTGGGCAGGAAGTATTTCGCCTCTACGATACCTATGGATTCCCTGTAGAACTGACGCAGGAAATTGCTGCTGAGAACGGTTTCACAATTGATCTGGAGGGCTTCCGTAAACACATGGAAGAACAGAAAGAAAGGGCGCGGAGCGCCAGGCAATCAGATCGGGGGGGGTTTACCTACAGCAAAGAGACAATGCAGAAGTTACAAGGTATCCCAGAATCGATTTTTATGGGATATGAAAGAACAGAGCATTCTGCTCCCATCCAGATTCTGTTGAGAGATCAGGTAGCCATCTCGGAAGCCCACGAAGGTGAAACGGTCGCTATCATAGCGAAAGAGACACCCTTTTACCCCGAAGGAGGTGGGCAGGTGGGCGATACCGGCTTGATTCAACAAGAGACGGGTGAGGGGAAAGTCATCAATACCAGAAAATTGCTGGACGGTTTTATCATCCACGAAACCGAAGTTCTTTCAGGAATCCTTGTTCCTGGCAATGAAGCTCGGCTGATTGTTGACCACACCCGTCGGCAGATGATTGCCCGAAATCACAGTGCAACTCACCTGCTTCATAAGGCGCTCAGGACCGTACTGGGAGAGCACGCTAAGCAATCAGGGTCCCTGGTGTCCGATGAATTCCTGCGTTTTGATGTTTCTCATTTTGAACCGATCACTCAAGAACAGCAGCAGCAGATTGAACGGCAGATCAATCTGGAAATATTGGCAAATCATCCGATAATCATCAAAGAAATCGCTTATGAAGATGCTAAAGAGCAAGGGATCCTGGCACTATTTGAAGGAAAATATGGAGAGAATGTTCGAGTTGTACAAACTGCTGATGTTTGCGAAGAGCTTTGTGGCGGTACTCATGTGGCTGCAACCGGTCAGATCGGTGTCTTCAAAATTACGAGTGAAAGCAGTGTCGGTGCTGGATTGCGAAGGATAGAGGCTGTAACAGGCACAAAGGCTTTGGATTATTATGAGAAAAATGAGCATCTATTATCTGAGATTGCGAAAGTTCTTCGCACAAAAAAAGAGACTACTTTGCAGAGAATCGAAGACTTGCTGGAGGAAAACAGAAAATTGGAGAGGGATCTGTTGAAGCTCAAGGATAATATGTCGAGAGATGAAGTAGATTCTTTGGTTGCTGGATTAGATCCGGCTGATAAACATCAAGTTGTTATAAGCAATATGTCTGAGCGCAGCATGGACGACTTGCGAGGCGTTGTTGATCAGATTCGGGAAAAAGCTTTCAATGCCGTCATAATTCTCGGCAGTACTGAGAATCATCGGGCGAACTTAGTTGTATCTGTACCTGCTGCTCAGGTAGCCGCAGGACTCCATGCTGGGAAAATAATCAAAGAAATCGCTGTTATTGTCGGCGGTGGCGGTGGTGGAAAACCAGAAATGGCACAGGCAGGAGGAAAACGTCCTGAGAAGATCGATGAAGCGTTGGCAAAGGGTAAGAGCATGGTTGAAGCGATGATGAAGGAATAAATATTCTCATTAGGAAGGAATCACCCGGATTGAAGCGAAAAGATCATTAGAAACTAGTTCTTGAGGGGTGAGATGATGAGTAATCCCGAAGATCGGACCATGATGTTTAAGATCAAAGATGAACGGGCCGCTGAAGTACGGGACATATTGAATAAAGTCTTCAGTGCATTAGAAACCAAGGGGTACAATCCCATTAACCAGATAGTTGGCTATCTGCTTTCTGGCGATCCGGCATATATCACGAGTCACAACGATGCGCGTACTTTAATACGCAGATTTGAACGGGATGATATCCTCGAGGTGTTGGTCAAGGACTATCTGAGCAGGAATATCTAGATGAACCAATTTGTTAGAGTAAGCCCCTTTGTTTGGGGCTTTCTCTTTGCAGGGTCGCGACGGCTTCAGCCAGGTATTATGTGCTGATCTACTTGTGCTACGAAAAGAAGATAATTGTGAATGTTTACAAAGGGTAACTATCGAGTGTAAGAGGGAGGACCTTGTGTTGAGAATAATGGGATTGGATGTTGGAGACAAAAGAATCGGTATTTCACTAAGCGACCCCCTTGGTCTGACAGCACAGGGTCTGACAACGATTTCCCGCACGAATCTAGCTCAGGATATCCAGGCGATCCAATGCTTGGCACTAGAACATGGAGTCACTGAAATTGTTTATGGACTACCGAAGAATATGGATGGCAGCATCGGCATGCAAGCGCAGCGCGTTCTAGGGTTTATTAATCAACTGCAAAAAAAAACAATGATCCCAGTAAAAGCATGGGATGAGAGGCTTACAAGTAAGACTGCTGATGAAACATTGATAGAAGGTGGCCTGAGTCGCAGCAAGCGCAAGGGGAAAATCGATCAGGTAGCAGCAACCATTATCCTGCAGAGTTATTTGAATCATACCTATATGCGCAGTCAAGGTCTGGTTGAATGATTTAGGATCCTTGTTTGACAATTGTGAAGTGCTGGTATAAAATATCATTGATTATGCATGCAAACAAAGAGGGGTGAAGAGAATGGCAGACAAAGAAGAATTTTTGGTTTTAACAGATGAAGAGGGAATAGAACATGAATTTTCCGTGTTGGACGTGATTCTTGTTGACGAACAACGCTATGCTGTGCTTCTGTCGCTGGATGAAGAGGAAGCAGAGGAAGCACTGATCCTCAGAGTGGAAGAAGACGAAAACGGCGAAGAGGTTTTAGCAGATATAGAAGATGATGAAGAATGGGAAAAGGTTGTCGAAGCGTGGGAAGAACGGCTAGATGATGAAGAAGATGAAGAGGACGAGGAATAATCTGCAGGATGGCCAACAAGAAAGTTCCTTTCGGGAGCTTTCTTGTTTCATTGTCAATGTATCCTGAGGGGGAAGAGAAATGAAATCGCGTGTACTAATGGTCCTGATTCTAATAGTTGGGATATTCTTTGCCGGAGGTACCCTCGCATACATGTCGGCAATCGGTCCTGTTGATGTAAATGACAGTGACCAGATCTATGTCAAGGTTCCAGCTGGGTACGGTACTATACAAATTGCCAATCTTTTGGATACCAATGGTCTTCTTAAGAACAAAAATGCCTTTAGGGTCTATGCACGCATCAATGGTCTCGATGGTAAGATGAAAGAAGGTGAATACTACCTGAGTCGATCCATGTCGGTGGCTGAGATTGCTGAGAGGATTGTGAAAGGCCAGGTAATCCAATACAGTTTTACCATCCCTGAAGGATATACAGTACGACAGATTGCAGCAACTTTGGCAGAAAAAGGCTATGTCAACGAGGAAAAGTTTCTCACCATTGCTCGTACAGAAACATTTGATATCCCATTCGATACTTTTCATCCAAATCTAATCGAACCTCTGGAAGGGTATTTGTACCCAGATACATACTCGTATGCTAGGGGAATGGATGAAAGGGCAATCATCAGAATGATGGTAGAGAATTTTAAGAAGAACGTATCATCTGAGATGGTTAATCGGTCATCTGAAATAGGCTACAGCATGCAGGAGATCATTACTATAGCATCGCTGGTCGAGAGAGAAGCGCGTATGCCCAATGAGCGGAAAATTGTGGCCAGTGTCATCTATAACCGATTAAAGATCAATATGAGATTGCAACTTTGTGCTTCTGTAATGTACATTCTTCCGGAACCCAAGAGTGTGCTGCTCTACTCTGATCTGGAAATTGATTCACCTTACAACACATACAGAAATGGGGGACTCCCACCGGGGCCAGTTTCCAATCCAGGGAAAGCTTCAATCGAGGCAGCACTGTACCCAGACAATACCCCGTATTACTACTTTGTAGCACGCAACGACGGCAGTCATGTATTTACAAGGACACTGGCGGAGCATAATCAGGCAATTGAGGATATCAGAGGTAAGTAATGAGAGAAAAGCATAAGACATACAATCAGTTAGGAGATCTGCCAGTGCGGATTCAGGCAGAGTGGGATCGTGTACGCACACAGTCACTTGTTTCTGGAGTACCAATTATTGGCGAAGGTGCTGCGGAGATCTTGTCAGAAGTGTTACGTTTGCGCTTTCCGAAAAGGATCCTCGAGATCGGAACAGGAATGGGATACTCCACCTATTTTCTCTTGGCGAATATGGACAGGGAAGGTTTTGTTGTAACAATTGATAGCAATTTGGCACGATACCGGGCAGCCCTGGATAGTTTTCAACGAGCTGGTGTTCTCGGAAGAATTACGAAGACACCGAACGCTGCGGTTTCGCCGCGGAGCTGGGCATGCAGATCATGGA